>JAUWWB010000149.1 GCA_030617085.1 Candidatus Omnitrophota bacterium | reverse complement strand
TCCGAAACTGCCTGCCTTGCGGCCCTTATACGAAGCTCCGATCGCCTGGGCGCAATCCTCTATGACCTTCAATTCATACTTAGCCGCGATATCCATTATTCGGTCCATATCAGCGCATTGCCCGTAAAGATGTACCGGGATTATGGCCTTGATCGCATTCCGCGTCCCGCCTCCCGCGTCCCGCAACAGCTCTTCGATCTTCTCCGGGTCGATATTGTACGTTGCCCGATCTATATCGACGAACACAGGGATCGCGCCCAGGATTGAAATGGATTCCGCTGTCGCAAAGAACGTAAACGGGGTTGTGATGACCCTGTCGCCTTTTCCGATGCCCGCGGCCCGTAATGCGAGTATAAGAGCATCCGTGCCCGATGCCACGCCCACGGCATGCGATACGCCCATATAGCCGGCGATCTCCGATTCGAGAGAGCTGACTTCCCGCGACAGGATAAAATCCTGGCTGTCAACGACCCGGCAGAGGGCTTCGTCTATTTCGTCTTTTATCGTCCGATATTGCGCCTTAAGATCAAGCAGTGGAATCTTCAATCTTCACTCTCCCTATATTTCCTGTTTCAACCAGAGTTCACGCCTAAGAAATATCACGCTTCCCTCTTCCTGAAAAGTTCGTAGTCGCTTTTGATCATTTCTTTGACGAGTTCTTCAAAGGTGACCTTCGGCTGCCACCCGAGTTCCTTCCTGGCTTTTGTAGTGTCACCGATCAAAAGATCGACCTCAGCCGGTCGGTATAATTCCTCCTGTATCTCAACGTGTTTCTTATAGTCCAAGTCAAGTTCCGCGAAAGCCCCCTCCACGAATTCCTTTACTGAATGACTCTCCCCGGTGGCAATGACAAAGTCATCGGGCTGCGTGTGATTCAACATCGCGTGCATCGCCTTTACATATTCTGAAGCATGCCCCCAGTCCCTCTTAGCCTCGAGGTTTCCCAGGAAAAGTTTATCCATCTTCCCCAGCTTGATCTGCGCCGCGGCGGAAGTGATCTTCCTTGTCACGAATTCAAATCCTCTGCGGGGCGACTCATGGTTAAACAGGATGCCGCTAGCGGCAAACATGTTGAACGCCTCACGGTAGTTACGCGTCAGGTCATACCCCGCGCTTTTGGAGATACCGTAAATAGACCGCGGATGGAACCGTGTCTTCTCGTTCTGTGGCACCTCCTCCGCCTTTCCGAACATCTCGCTGGAACCCGCGAAATACACCCTGCATCCGGGACAGGCGTTCTTTATGGAAGATAAGACATAATGCGTCCCGTTAATGTTGGTGTTAAGCGTTGAAAATTCATCTTCGAAAGAATACGCGACAAAACTCTGGGCGGCCAGATGATAACACTCATCAGGCTGGATCTCGGATACGATCTTATAGATACTGGGATAGCTTTCAAGGGATCCACAATGCAGTTTCAATTGGTCAAGAATATCGCGTATCCTCCATAACCTGTGTTTCTGGTCTTCCAGCGCCACGCGCCTGATTATGCCATGCACCTCATATCCAAGCCCCAGCAGGTACTCGGCGAGATAGCTCCCATCCTGCCCCGTTATTCCAGTGATCAACGCTTTCTTCTTCGCCATTATTTATCTCCTTGTCCGGCTATGTACCCCAGCTCCCTCAACTTATCCTCAATAATCTTCTTATCTTCGGGGTCAAGTTCCCGTTTCACTGGTATATCTTCGAACGGATGCCTTGTTTTCCCCCAGGATATCCTCCCCCATATCCGTTCATGAAGATAATACAGTACGGCTAAAATCACCTGAAAGAGGATCGTAATTACGGATGTTTCTTTAAGGTCTCCCGTGATCATATACGCGATTATTACCAAAACTATTATGCTGACTATCCTCCACACGACTGCCTTGGCTATTGAACGTAATCTGGTGTCCATTTTCTCCTTTGTCTATCCGGCACTTCTCATTTTTCGTAGGATTCCTTGAACCATTTAATTGTCCTTTCAAGCCCCCGGTTCAGTCCAACCACCGGTTCCCATCCCAGTTTCTCTTTAGCTTTTGAAATGTCAGGCCTTCTGACTTTCGGATCATCCGTCGGCAGATCCTTAAAGACGATCTCACCGCCGCATCCGGTTATTTCTTTGATCTTCCTGGCAAAGTCTAAAATGCTAACTTCGTTAGGGTTACCCAGATTAACGGGCTCATTAAGATCTGAATCTAACAGTTTCAACAGCCCGTCGACCAGGTCCGACACGTAGCAGAAACTTCTTGTCTGCGAACCGTCGCCGTAGACAGTCATGGGTTCGTTTTTTAGGGCCTGGTCTATGAAGTTTGGGACCACTCTTCCGTCGTGGTGGCGCATTCGCTCGCCGTATGTGTTGAATATGCGGACTATTTTTGTGTCAATGCCGTGGCTCCTGTGATAGGCGAGCGTGATGGCCTCGGCGAAGCGTTTGGCTTCGTCGTAGACGCCGCGCGGGCCGATGGGGTTGACGTTGCCCCAGTATGTCTCCGGTTGGGGGTTGACAAGCGGGTCGCCGTAAACCTCCGATGTGGAAGCAAGGAGGAATTTGGCGCCGTGCGCTTTGGCCACTCCCAGGGAATTATGCGTGCCCAGGGAACCGACTTTCAGCGTCTCGATCGGATAGTTCAGGTAATCCACGGGGCTTGCCGGCGAAGCGAAATGAAGGACATAATCGACTTTTCCTTCGACAATTATATATTCCGTCACGTCGTGCTTGATGAACTCGAAATCCGGATTTTCCGCAAGATGCGCGATATTTTCCATCCTGCCCGTAATGAGGTTGTCCATACATATGACCTGATGGCCGGAATCCAAAAGCCTCTCCGCCAAATGCGACCCGATAAACCCCGCCCCCCCGGTAAGCAATATTCGCATGTCTAGCTCCTTCTGTAGCTACTAATTCTTATCCTGAGTCCCCCGCTC
>JAUWWB010000088.1 GCA_030617085.1 Candidatus Omnitrophota bacterium | reverse complement strand
GCGTCCACATAAACGCCATCGGTGCCGACGCGAAAGGAAAACAGGAACTTGACCCGGCGATACTGAAGAAAGCGAAAGTAGTGGTCGACGCCTGGGAACAGGCCTCCCACAGCGGCGAAATAAACGTGCCCTTGAGCAAAAAGCAGCTATCAAGGAAGGATATATACGCGGATATAGGAGAAATAGTCGCGGGAAAAAAGAAGGGCAGAAAGAAAAAGGACGAAATCACCGTATTTGATTCAACAGGACTTGCAATACAGGACGTGGCAATAGGGGATCTTGTTTACAGGAAAGCAAAGAAGCTTGGAAAAGGCAGATACATAAAATTTTGTTAAACGCGGATGTTCGCGGATCTAACACGGATGAACGCGGATATTCAGACCGTTTGTCATCCTGAGCGAAGCGAAGGATCTCCTGCGTATCGCACCGCCTGAGATTCTTCGGCCCCCTATGCGTAAGCTTGCTGATGGGCCTCAGAATGACGAAAGAGAGCGACCTGACCCCTATGTGGTGACCAAGAAAAAGGTAAAAGTTATGAGTAAAGTAACTTCGCTTACAAAGGTAAGGAAAAGGGACGGCTCGACGGTCAGGTTCGATAAGGAGAAGATCGGCCGCGCTATTGAAAGAGCCGCGTTTGAGGTTCTGCAGGACAAAGGTAGATCTCTCGCCATATCGAAAGCTGTGACCGGCGTGGTGGTCGGGAGGCTCGCCTCCTTGTATAAAAAGAAGATCCCCGGCGTTGAGGCCATCCAGGACATCGTTGAGATGAGCCTGATGAGCGAGGGGTACAGCCACGTTGCGAGGAACTACATCCTGCACAGGGAAAGGCACGCCGAGTTGCGCGTGGCGAAGTCGGCGCTGGGGCTCAGGGACGACCTGAAGCTGCCGCTAAACACGATGGAGGTCCTGAAGAGAAGGTATCTGCTGAAAGATGACGAAAGAAACATAATCGAGACTCCCAGCGAGCTTTTCAGAAGGGTAGCTTCGGTGGTCGCGCAGGCGGAAAAGAATTTCCGGTCCGCGGTCTCCGCGGGCGAAGCGGAAGAAAGATTCTACCACATGATGCGTGACCTGGAGTTTATGCCGAACTCTCCGACGCTCATGAACGCGGGTACCTCCCTGGGGCAGCTTTCCGCCTGTTTCGTCCTACCGGCGGAGGATTCCATTGAGGGCATTTTCGAGGCCCTGAGAGACATGGCGATAATCCATCAGACCGGCGGCGGAACGGGTTTCAGCTTTTCCTCATTAAGGCCCAAGGGCGACCTTGTCAGCTCCACCAAGGGAGAGGCTTCCGGGCCGGTTTCCTTCATGAGCATATTCGACCGGGCGACGGGCGTTATCGTCCAGGGCGGGAGGAGGCGCGGCGCCAACATGGGCGTTTTGCGCTGCGACCATCCGGATATCGTCGAGTTCATCGGGTCGAAGATCGAGAAGGGCAGGTTCTCCAATTTTAATATTTCCGTCGGTATAACCGACAGCTTCATGGACGCGGTCAGAAAGAACAGGGATTTCGAACTGGTGAACCCGAGGACGGGCAGGACGGTCAAAAAGATAAAGGCAAGAGCCGTTTTTGATCTCATAGTGAACGCTGCCTGGCGGACGGGGGACCCGGGACTGGTGTTTCTCGATGAGATAAACAGGAAAAACCCCACGCCGCGCCTGGGCAGGATAGAAGCGACCAACCCCTGCGGAGAACTGCCGCTGCTTCCGCATGAAAGCTGCAACCTGGGTTCGGTGAACCTGTCGAAGATGGTAAAAGGGAACTCCCCGGACTGGCAGAAGCTTAAAGAAAGCGTAAGATGGGGAGTGCGGTTTCTGGATGACGTGATCGAAGTGAACAAGTTCCCCCTGCCCGGGATAGAAAAGGCGACCCGCGTGAACAGAAAAATAGGGCTGGGCATAATGGGTTTCGCGGAAATGCTAATAAAGATGGACATACCCTACGGGTCAAAAGCTTCCATAGATTTCGCCGAGAAACTCATGCGCTTTATCCGGAGGGAATCGCTGGACGCCTCAAGGGAACTGGCGGCGAAGAGGGGAGCCTTCCCAAATTTCAAAAAGTCCATTTACGCGAAAAGGAATATCAAGCTGCGTAATGCCACGGTCAATACTATCGCCCCAACCGGCACAACGAGTATCATTGCCGGGACTTCCAGTGGGATAGAGCCGCTGTTCGGAATAAGCTTTGTTCGTAATGTGCTTTCCGGGACGAAGCTTTTCGAGGTCAACGCCGCATTTGAAAAGGCAGCCAGGGAAAGAGGGATCTATAACAAAAAATTGCTCGCGGAGATAGCCCGGTACGGGTCTTTAAAAGAGGTAAAAGGGATCCCTGCCGATATCAGGCGGATATTCGTCACCGCTTTTGACGTTTCCCCCGAAAAGCACCTCCGCGTCCAGGCGGCTTTCCAGAGATACACCGACAATTCCGTCTCCAAGACCATAAACCTCCCCGCCGGCGCGACGGTCGAGGACGTGAGAAAAATATACATGATGGCGCACACCCTTAAGTGCAAAGGCATAACGGTATACCGGTACGGCAGCAAAGAGCGCCAGGTGCTGTCTTTCGGCTACGCGGGCAGGGTCCGCCCCGCCCCCGGAGAAGAGCTCCTCACGGCGGGAGCCGAGTATTCGGGAGGATGCGTCACGGGGCCGTGCCCTTTCTAGGGACGCGGATCTAACACAGTCTTGATGACTCTGTATAAAGGAGGGACATGAAACTCACAAGTCCGGAATTCGGAAGCAATGAACATATTCCCGCGAAATTCACCTGCGACGGAGTGGACGTAAACCCGTCGCTCGTGATCGAGGACGTCCCGCCCGAGGCGAAGAGTCTTGCCTTGATAGTGGACGATCCCGACGCTCCCAGGGGGACGTGGGTCCACTGGGTGGTGTATGACATGCCGGTCACCTCACGGATAGACGAGAACACCGCCCCCGGCAAACAGGGCGTCAATGATTTCAGAAAGAAAAACTACGGCGGCCCCTGCCCGCCATCGGGAACCCATCGCTATTTCTTCAAAATATACGCGCTGGATACCGACCTGGGGCTAAAAGAAGGCATCGACAAAAAGGCGCTGGAGCGCGCCATGGAAGGCCACGTCATCGACAAGGCCGAGTTCGTCGGCCTGTACAGACGAGCATAACGGATAAATGTAGCCGCAGGCTTTAGCCTGCGCAAGGATGTGCTCACGCGGACTTGGGCGAATGCTGACGTCCGGGGTATGGCGGAGGGGTCCGTGCGCAAACATCCGATGCCGTTCTGCACGGCCTCGGAACTGCGCGCGGACCCCTCCGCCATACCCCTTGGGTAACGGGATTTAAGAGAAAAATGTAGGGGCAGGCCCCTGTGCCTGCCCTTAAGCCCGCGAAGAAGGAGGGAACAAATGCGCATCGACTCATACTCATTCGGCTCAATGACCGTCAATGGAAGAGAATACACATCCGACCTCATCGTTTTTCCCGACAGGGTCAGCTCCGGCTGGTGGCGCGAGGAAGGACATCACCTGCGCGTTGAGGACCTGAAGGAGGTCATGGACTATAAGCCGGAAGTCCTCGTCGTCGGAAGAGGCGCTTCCGGCTGCATGGAGATCTCACCGGACGTAAGAGAAGCGCTCAAAGCCGAAGGCATAGAGCTTATCGACGCCAACACCGGCGAGGCGTACGCCATTTTCAACGAACAGACCAAAAAGGGCCGAAAAGCGGCCGGCGCGTTTCATCTTACGTGTTGAAGATCAGACCTGACCATCCACCATCCACTATTCCTTCGCCCGATCGAGCATATCCCGCGCGTGGTCCAGCGCTATGCGGCTTTCCTTTTCGCCGCTCATCATTTTTGCCAGTTCCTTTACGCGCGTGTCGTCATCGAGGAAGCTTACGTCGGTGATGGTGCGGTTATCCTTTATCTTCTTTAAGACCTTGAAGTGGTAGTCACCGAAGGAGGCGATCTGGGGGAGGTGGGTGATGAGGAGGACCTGCCTGTCGTGGGACAGCTCTTTCAGTTTCTTTCCCGTTACGGCGCCGAGGCGGCCGCCTATCTGGGCGTCTATTTCGTCGAAGATGAGGATGGGGATCGGGTCGACTTTGGTCAGGGCTTTCTTGAGGGCCAGCATGACCCTTGCCGCCTCGCCGGAGGATATTATCTCCGCGAGGGGTTTCAGGTCCTCGCCGGCGTTGGGGCTTATGTAGAAGATTACCTTATCGCCTCCGCCAGAGTTCAGTTCTGTCTTTTCCACGCGACATTCGAAACGGACGTGCTTGATGCCGAGCTCCTTGAGCTCTTTTTCGATCGTCTCTTCAAGCGCCTGTGCGGCCTTTTTGCGCTTCGCGGTTATCTTCCGGGCGAGCTGCTTGAGCTCCTTCTCCGCCGCATCGATCGCGCTTCGAAGTTTGGCGTCGTTATGCTCGAGGTCGGCCAGGGTGCCGTGCTTTTCCCTGGCTTTTTCGAGGAAATTTCTGGCGTCTTCCAGGGTGGGGCCGTACTTGCGCAGTATTTCGTAATACACATCGTACCGGTTGTTTATCTCGTCCGCTTCTCCGGGCTGGAAGGAGAGGCTTTCCAGGTAAGCGGTGATGGCGTAGGACAGTTCCGAGGTGTCTTCCTGGATACGCGTAAGGACCTCCGCGAACTTTTCAGCCGCCCCGTCGATCCTGGCGAGGGCCTCCATGGGGACAAAGGCACGGCTTACCGCGTCGCTGAGGCCCGTCTCGCCGTTCTCGAGTACATCCACCAGCTGCCCGGCGTATTCGTGGAGCTTTTCCGCATTGTTCACCCGGCCCAGGTCCCGCGAGAGTTTTTCGTAGGCATCTTCTTCAAGCGGCACCTGTTCGAGTTCCTTTATCTGGTGGCCGAGCATGTCAAGTTCCCGCTC
>JAUWWB010000135.1 GCA_030617085.1 Candidatus Omnitrophota bacterium | reverse complement strand
GCGCGAGCAAAAGGGCAGGCACAGGGGCCTGCCCCTACATGCAATTAGGCCGCTCCGAACTACGAACTAACTCCCCCGTTATTCTCCAGCCTCGCCATCCGTATCATACTCGTATGATGCGTGATCTTTATCATCAGGTCGTCGATGATCGAATATATGCATGGGATGACGATAAGCGTGAGCGCGGTCGCGAAGATCAATCCCCAGCAAAGCGCTATCGCCATCGGGACGAGGAACGGGTCCTTTCCGCCCAGGCCGTAGGCGACGGTCGAAAGCCCTCCCGCGGTGGTGACGGTCGTCAATATAACGGGCCTTATCCTCATCTGCCCCGCTTTTACGATGGACTCCGCCCGGCTCATCCCGCCGGCGCGCAGCTTGTTTATAAAATGCACGAGGACGATGGAATCGTTGACGACGATACCGTTCAAACCCACGATCCCCATGATAGCCAGAAAAGACAGCGGGAGGCCATGGACCAGGAACGCGAAGACGACGCCTATAAGCCCGAACGGGATAGCGAGCATGACGACAAAAGGCTGGACAAGCGACTTGAAGAACGACGCCAGTATCAGGTATATGACCAGGAACGCGAAAAAGAACGCCCTCAAAAGGCTTTTCAGCGAATCGATGGTCTCTTCCTGCTCCCCGCCGTATTTTACGGAATATCCGATATATCTCTCCGGGATATCCCGGAATTTCCTTCGAAGTATGCTGTTGACTTACAGGGAAGTCGTTTTATCCGTATCTATGTTAAATGAAGCGGTGACGACCCGCTTGCCGTCCAGGTGGTGGATCGTGGTCGTCCCCGGGACTTTCTCTATTTCCGCCACCTTCTTCAGCGGTATCAGGTTGCCGTAGCTGTTGGCGATGAGTATTTCGTGGAATATATCGAGGTCAGCGTCTTCTTTCGCCGCCTCGAACCTGACCGTCACGTCCGTCTCCTCCTCCGCCTTTACCGGCTTTATTGTCGTCGCGACGTTACCCTTAAAGACCCCCCTGATAGTCCTGGCTATCCGGCCGATCGAAAGGCCCGCCATGGTGGCCTTGTTACGGTCGACCTTCACCCTTATCTCCTCCTTGCCCGGCTTGTGGTCCCACGTAACATCCAACGTCCCTTCCACCGTCTTCAGGAAATCCATGTACTCGCCCGCTATTCTGTCAAGGACCTCAAAGCTCTCGCCCCTGATCCTCGCTTCGACGGGTTTCCCCACGGGCGGACCCGCCTCGGGCATGTCAAACCTCAGGTCGTCAAACCCTTTGATATCCTTTGTCTTTTCGCGCAGGTCCTCTATTATCTCCTCCACCGTCCGCTGGCGGTCCTGCGCCTGCGTAAGGTAGACCGTGACCTGCACCAAGTTGCTCGCCTGCCCCGCGAACGGGTCCTGCCGGTCCTCCTGTATCCTGCCTACCGTCGTCACGAAAGTGTCAAGCTCCTCTTCCGGCAGTTCCGCGACAATATCCTCCACCGGCGCGATGAGCTCGCTGGTCTTCTCCAGCGGCGTTCCGATAGGGGCTTCGCCTCTTATGAAAATGAAATTTATCCCGGCGCTCGGGAAAAGAATAAACCTCAAGACGGTAAGGGCCAGGACGCCGCTGACCGCCAGCACCGCGAGAAAACCGGCAAGGACGCGGTATTTCCTTCTTATGGCCGCCTTCACCACTCTTGTATACGCGGAGACCAGCTTCTTGAACCACGGCATGTCTCTCGAAAGGCCCACGGGCTTGCCGGAGGAGTCCCTCCTGACCCTGACAAAGTCCGCGAGGTGGCTCGGCAGTATGATAAACGCCTCCACGAGCGACGCCACAAGAGCGATGATGACCACGGTAGGTATGTTCCTTATGAACTTGCCGATAAGCCCCGTCATGAAAAGCAGGGGGCTGAACGCGACAACCGTCGTCAGAACGGCCGAAGTGACCGCCCCCATCACCTCCTCGGTGCCCATGACTGCCGCTTTCCTGGGCGGGATCCCTTCTTCCATGTAGCGGTAGACATTCTCGGCGACGATGATCCCGTCATCGACGAGCATCCCGAGAACGATGACGAGGCCGAACATGCTGATAAGATTTACCGTTATCCCCATGGCGTCCATGACGATAAAGGTGGTGAAAAAGGCGATCGGTATCCCCAGTACCGTAAAGAAAGCGACTCGCCTCTGCAGGAAGAGCAGCATCGCCCCTATGACCAGCAACACGCCGTACCAGGCGTTATTCCTCAGGACCCTGAGCCGCCTGTTCGCGTAGAAAGAGTAGTCGTTAACATAAGATATTCGCAG
Source organism: Candidatus Omnitrophota bacterium (assembly GCA_030617085.1). Classification (GTDB taxonomy): domain Bacteria; phylum Omnitrophota; class Gorgyraeia; order Tantalellales; family Tantalellaceae; genus JAUWWB01. The sequence goes on along the minus strand of JAUWWB010000135.1, from coordinate 1,075 downwards.
GTCCCCTCGCGTCTTTTTCAGGAAATCCGCGCATTTTTTTCTCACCTCCGCCACCATGCTTATGGCGTCGCCTGACTCCTTCTTCATCACCACCAGGTTGACCGAACGCATCCCCAGGGTCTTATTGATCACGTCTTCGTCCTCGAATGTGTCTTCGACCCGTGCCACGTCCCTTATCCTTAACCAGTTTCCCGAATCGTTTCCCCTGATAATGACGTTCTCCACCTCTTCCGCGGTTTCGAACTCCGCCGTCGTCCTGATGCTGTACTCGGTAGTGGTGGTATCGATCTTGCCCGCGGGCATGCTTACGTTGCGCGAGGCAAGCGCCTGCTCTATTTCATCGATCGAGACGTAATAATCCCTCATCTTTTCATGATCGACGAGGACCTGCATCTCCTTTTCCCTGTATCCGTCTTTCTTAATCCGCGCCACCCCTCTTATATCCTCAAGCTCGTCTTCAAGCACATCGGCATATTCCCGAAGCTCATGCTCGGTCATCTCCCCCGACAGGGAAACCTCGATGATCGGATACTGTTTGCTGGTCACCTCCGTCACCACAGGGTCATCGACATCCCGGGGGAGGTCCCTGACCCTGTCCGCGGCGCTCTGCACGTCCCTTACGACCTTCTGCTTGTTGGATTCGTCCGGATCGATCTTCACGAATATGAGCGACGAACCGGCCGCCGATGTGGAGTTTATCTCCTTGACGCCGTCCACTTCCCTGAGCTCCTTTTCGACGGGAACGGTTACGAGCTTTTCCACATCCTCGGGCGTAGCGCCGGGATACGAAGCCGTAACGCTTACCATGTCGAACGCCACGTTCGGGAACACCTCCCTGTTCAAGCCCAGCACCACTACCGCGCCGATTATCAGTATGACGGCGGAAATAAGGTTCACGAAAAGCGAATTATTTACGCTGAACTTCGGAAGGCTCATGATACCTCCCCGTATTTTTCGAGCAGGACGTTCACGTTTCTTTCAAGGTCCGTCTTTGACTTTTCCAGGCGCAGTCTCGCCAGGTCCGCCCGCCGTTCGGCGTTAAGCAGGTCTTCCTGGTAATCTATGATGCTCCTGG
>JAUWWB010000107.1 GCA_030617085.1 Candidatus Omnitrophota bacterium | reverse complement strand
GCAGAATAACGGTTACACCTGCCTGCCCCTCGTCCAGATGGTAACGGTCGCCCTGCGCACCTCCGCGGTCGAAGACCTCTACTGTGAGCAAAGCGATCAATTCTCCGTATACCGCCACGGGAAGTATTACATAATAGAGCTCAGGGACGCAGAGACCCTTGAATACGACGAGCTCCTCACCGGATACTCAATGAAAGCCTTCGCGTAAGGGGACGTCCCATTTGGGGACACCCCATAAGGACAAATTGGGTCAGACCTGACCCTGGTCAGCGACCATATAGCGAGTAAAGTAAAGATAAAAAGTCAGAAGTTTCGTGCTTAGAAATTGGCGTCAGCTGTAGTATAATGTGTTTGCGGTTAAAACAAGAAAAATGAAGACTTGAAATGGAGATTATATCGTCATGTATGTGAGAGTTAACAATTCAAAGAACAACAGCATTAGACGGGTAAAAAAGTTCGTCAGTTTGATAATTATTCTACTGTTGTCTTCCTTTTCCACCAATGCTTATACCTGTGGTTCGGTATCGGACGATGTTATACAGAAGCATGGGATCAATCTGGGGCCAAGATCAATATTTAACCGGTTGAGCGAGCCGCAGATCAGGGATATCAAGATATTGGAGTATTGGCTAAAGTGCCACGCGGAGGTTGATCCGTCAATTATCAAAGGACAAGGTAAGCTGCCGGATGAACTGATAGCGGAGATCGGTCCCGGGATCTCGTTATCCGTGAATTTCAAGAATACGCGCGCGTTGACCGACAGTGCCTTTTTGTGCCCGTGTCGCATCGGGGATAACGATTATTACGCGCTATTTGTTCGTGACCCGGGATCGGGTTCAGGTGGCGTGACCGTATTAACTAAAGAAGAAGTGAACGACGCGTCCAGCGACCCGGGGATTGTTGCGGCTTCTTCTGGAACGCGGCATGAAAATGACCTGATAGAGGTTTTGAACAGGAGGGTCGCGGTTGGCATATCGGACCGCAGGGTCCGTAACGTCATTGGTTTTCTGTCTGCCCTGGGGGCAAAAGTCTTAGCCGATAATGTCAGAAGCTTCATCGGCAACAATCGCTTTTTCGTAATAAACGGGCAGGACGATGTGCCCGCGCATATTCTTGATCATGCTTCCGACAGAAGTATTTATCTCAAGAGCAGGACCAGCCCGGAGGAATTCGAAAAAGCTTTACTTAAACAGGTGCTCGTCAAGGCGGGGCTCAGGCCAGGAGAGGATAACTTCAATTCCATTGTTGCGGCTGTAAGCGAAGGGTACGGCTCCTATTTGAGACAGAAGAGCGAGTTTGACCCTGTCACAACCCTCCAGGCGGTCAGCCTGCGGTCAGAAGCTGAAATAGATCTGAGAACACAGGGCTTTACGCGCGCAACGGCCCTCGTCCCGGAGCCCGGAGACTGCCCTGCAGGCCATTCAGATATTGACGAGGCGATAATTCAAATCCGGACGTGGAAGGGAAGCAGCGAACAAGAACTGAATTCCGCGTCGGATAAGAATCCGTTTACTACGCGCTTGCAGGACGAATCCGTAAGGATCTACAACGAGTACAAAATATATCAGATGCCGCTGGGTGACAGGATAAAATATGCCCGCGCGGTGTTTGATGGCCGGAACTTTCCGGAGATAAAAGGGTATATCGGGCTGATACTCGAAAGGCTGTCGATCGACGAGAAGAGCACGGCGGAACTTGTATCGCCCGTTGATTATCAGATCGTGACGGATATGATATCCCGCATAAGGGCCCGCGAAACTCTTCTGAACGCTAAGAATCTCTACTTTGCCGTCAATACGCTTGTTTTCAACCTGTCCGCAAAGGAAAGAAGGGTGCTTGAGTTGTGCCGGCTCGTCGAAGAGATCGAAAATGAACAAAGAGAGCCGGGCCTGGGAGATCTTCCTCTGATCGCCGCGATGCAGGACCTGCACGGCGGGCAAAGAAGGGCATCCGCACTGATAGGATTCGTGCTTGGCCTCGGCGCGGACGCCTATGGCCGCATAAGCACACCGCTGGACCTTCAAAGAGAAGTGGAAAAGGCGGGAATAAGTATAGAGGATATGGATGTGCGCTTCGCGGGGCTCAATGACAAATACGACCGTGGCAGAAACCCGGTACAGACATGCGAGCTTGTTAAATGGCTGGATCGGTCAAGGCGCCTGAAGCCTATTATCGGCAATCATGATCTATGGCGCTGCCTGGGGGTTCTGGGCGTTCATAAGTATTTTGAAGAAAATGGAATAGACTGGAACTCGCTTGAAAATAAGAACCACCATATCGGCTTCTGGTCCAGCTGGGCGTTTGGCCACGCCGGGTGGGGTGATATCGAGATCGATCAGATAAACGAATCCCGCGTTAACGCGGAGATCGCGCGCGTTAACGCAACATTGCGAAGCAACGGATCGGAGCCGTTGGAAAAGGTCGATCTTGCCGGATACCGCTATGCCCGCCTCCAGCCGGAAATAAAAAGGTTAAAAAAATTGAACGCGCAAATAAGACAGGAAAACGAACTGCATAAGGGCGATCCACAATGGGAAAGAAAACAGGAACATAAGCTTCCCGATATCATCTGGGAAACCGCCGGATTCTTAAGGGAAGAGATCGAAAAGCGTAACGAAGTGATCAGGCGAGTTTGTGACGAAAAGAAATTATCCATTGTGGAAATAAGCCCTGAATTGGTGGGCCCGGACAATTTTCAAAGGGATCCCGAGATAATTGAACGCGCGCTGTGGGACCTTAAGGCATTTCGCCTGTTCTACGTGGATATTCTCGGAAATCTGCATATTCATAACGCGTTGCCGCTGGACTATAAACCCAGGACCATTGACGTCCGTTATAAAGGGCTTTCGGGGCTGGCCGCGCTGGAGCGGATACAGGAAGATATAAGGCATTACTTTGAGGGCATGACTACAATACCCGATACCCCGGAATTTCGCGAGCAGCTATGGAGAGACCTGGGTGAGGCCCTGACCATCGTAAATGGCTTCTTCTCGGACCGGACAGCGACATCCAAGCCGGTCGCCGTAAAACAATTTGTTGAATCCGGCGGGCTGAAAGCGTTCCATAAAGATTTCTTCAGCTGGCCGATGCAGGATTTTTCGGCAAGGCCTGTATCTTTCATGATGATAATGGGGCATAACGAATGGAAAAAGTTCGACGCAAACAGAGGGAGCAAGACACCGTTGCCGTGGATAAATCTCTTTCCCGGGGCTGAAGGCGGCGTCGGCCTGGCTCTTATCGATCAAGAAATGTCAGAAGCCTATGCTAACAGAGGAGGCATATTAACGATCTTTAAAAGGGACGATGCCGGCAAGCTGACAGGACTGCGTTTGTGGGGGTACCCGGGTCCGGATTCCGGGGTTGTGGAAGATTTGACCTTCAGTTACGCGAAAGGCATGTCAGCTGAACAGGCGGAGCTGCTAAAGACCCTGGCGGACGGCGGAAGATTCCTGGAGTTTCTTCGGCGGCGGTTGGTAAGAGAGATCTATGAAACGGCCGGAGCGCTTATCAGGACGGCAAGGGATGTTGACAGCGTCAATATTAAAGTTAATAAACTCACGCGGATAAAAGCCGAAGCAAGCGCGAAGCTCGAAGCGGCGGAGCGCGCGGAACGCGCGAACAAAGGTTCGCCGGCCCGGGCGCTGACCGAGATCGCATCCGGTCTGGTATCCGGCTTGAACGCGGCGGAATTAAAGGAATTGATCGACCGCGTTCCCGAACTCAACAAAGCGGGTATTAAAGACAGCCAGATCCCAATGGTAAAGGCCAAAATACTGCGGGTGCTCGCGGATAAGATCCATTTTATTAATTTAGGGATAACGCGAAAAGCCGACAAAGACAAAAAAACTACATACGTCATCCCGAGATCGCTGATCCCGGAAAGCCAGTGGGCAGTGATGGGAATGTTCAGGCAGCACCTTGAAAAGATCGGGTCGCCGGAAAGCATAGTGCTCGTCGACAGCGAAAACAGCGTCGTCGCCGAAGCCGAGCGCTTAAATGACGGCACACGGTCAGTGCTGGTGGCGACCGCCGACGCGGACGATTTCATGGAGCTG
>JAUWWB010000058.1 GCA_030617085.1 Candidatus Omnitrophota bacterium | reverse complement strand
CGAGCAGGTGCAGGTATACACCATCCGCGGTGACTTTTCAAAAAGGGACCTCCGGCGTGTTGCCGAAGAGATACTCACCGATAAGGTGTCGCAGGAATGCGTTTATGACGGCGGATTCCCCTGCCGCGTCTCAAAGCGCGTCCATGTGGTGGAGGTCGCCTACAACCCGGGCGTAATGGACCCCGTCGAAGAGAGCGTGATGAAAGCCGCCGCGGACATGGGGATATCCGGGATCACTTCGGCCGGCACGTCAAAAAAATACGTCATTAAAGGCACCCTCTCCGCCGGAGAGGTCGAAAAGATCACCGATAAGCTCCTCTACAACAAGATCATACAGCACGTCGTAACCCACGCCGAAGCCGAAAAGGCCTTGAAGCCTTACAGGTTCCGCCGCGTCGAGATCGACCTTATCGACGCCTCAGGCGACACCCTCGAGCGCCTCAGCCGGGAAGGGCAGCTCTACCTCAGCCTGGCGGAGATGAAGGCCATACAGAAGCACTTCAAGAAGCTCAGGAGAAACCCCACGGACTGCGAGCTCGAGACGCTGGCCCAGACATGGAGCGAACACTGCAAACACAAGACCATGATGGGGACCGTCCTGTACAACGGCCGGAAGTTCGGCAACCTCCTCAAAGAAACCGTCATGAAAGCCACCCACGAGATGGACAAGCCGTGGTGCGTTTCCGTGTTCAAGGATAACGCCGGCATCATCAGGTTCGACTCGAGATACGACATCTGTTTCAAGGTGGAGACGCACAACCACCCCTCCGCGCTTGAACCGTACGGCGGCGCGGAAACGGGCGTAGGCGGGGTAATACGCGATTGTCTCGGGACGGGGCGCGGTTCCAGGCCCATCCTCAACACAGACGTATTCTGCTTCGGCATGCCCGACATGAAGCCCTCGTCCGTACCGAGAGGCGCCTTACATCCCAGGCGCGTCCTTAAAGGCGTGGTCGGCGGCGTGCGCGATTACGGCAACAAGATGGGCATCCCGACGGTCAACGGCGCGATCTGTTTCGATGAAAGGTTTACCGGAAACCCGCTGGTCTTCTGCGGAAACGTCGGGATAATGCCGCGAAAATTCTCCACCAAGAAAGTCTCCCCCGGCGACGTCATCGTTACCGTCGGCGGCAGGACCGGCCGGGACGGCATACACGGGGCGACGTTCTCTTCCGCGGAGCTCACCGCCGAATCCGAGACCGTTTCTTCCACGGCCGTCCAGATAGGCAACCCCATCACGGAAAAGAAGATCGTGGACACGCTGCTTAAGGCCCGCGACCTCGGCCTTTACGAGGCCATCACCGATTGCGGCGCGGGCGGCTTTTCCAGCGCGGTGGGCGAGATGGGGGAGCATACGGGAGCCGAAGTGTACCTCGAGAAAGCGCCCCTTAAATACGCGGGCCTTGAGCCCTGGGAAATATGGGTGTCGGAAGCGCAGGAAAGGATGGTCCTTGCCGTAAAGCCGGAGAACCTGAGGCGCCTGATGCGCGTCTTCAGGAGCGAAAACGTCGAAGCCACGGTCATCGGAAAATTCACGAAGACAAAAAAGCTGCGTATTTATTACAAGGGGCATGAGGTGGCCGACCTTGACATGGCGTTCCTGCATGACGGCCTGCCCCGGGTGCCGCGTAAAGCCGTGTGGAAGCCCGTAAAGGAAGACAAGAACATCCTTCCCCCGAAAAAAGCGGACCTTACTGCCGACCTGATGAAGGTTCTCTCGAGCTGGAACGTCTGCAGCAAGGAATGGGTCATACGGCAGTACGATCATGAGGTCCAGGGGGGAAGCGTCCTCAAGCCCCTGGTCGGAGTCGATAACGACGGGCCGGCCGACGCCTCGGTAACGAAGCCGCTGCCTGACAGCAACAAGGGGATCGCGCTTGCTAACGGGATCAACCCGCGGTACGGGGATATCGACCCGTACTGGATGGCTGCCAGCGCGCTTGAGGAAGCACTGCGGCAGATCATCGCCGTCGGCGGCGATGTGGAGAAGACGGCGATACTCGATAACTTCTGCTGGGGAAATACGGAAAAGCCCGGGCAGCTCGGCGCTCTCGTCCGCGCTTCACAGGCATGCTATGATATGGCGAAAGCGTACGGGACGCCGTTCATATCCGGCAAGGACAGCCTCAACAACGAGTTCAATACGGGCAAAGGAACCGTATCCATACCGCCGACTCTGCTGATATCCGCCGTCAGCGTGGTGGACGACGTCCGCCGGACCATATCCTCCGACATCAAGGAGCCCGGCAACCTGATCTACGTCGTCGGGAAGACTTTCCAGGAGATGGGAGGTTCCCAGTATTTTCTGGTAAAAGGGAAGACCGGCGCAGTGGTGCCGCGCGTAAGGCCCTCCGCGGCCCTCAGGCTCATGAAAAGGCTGTCCTCGGCCATAAAAAGCGGCCTCCTCCGGTCGGCCCATGACTGTTCCGAGGGGGGTATAGCCGTCTGCCTTGCGGAGATGCTTTTCGCGGGGGGGTTCGGCGCGGAAGTCTCGCTTGAAAATATCCCGCGGGACAGGGGCATAGACAGGGACGACGTGCTCCTCTTCTCAGAATCGAACTCAAGGTTCATAGTCGAGGTCCCGCCGGGGGAGAAAACAGTGTTCGAGAAAAGCATGAAAGGCATCCCGCTGGGCCTGATCGGCTGGGTCGCGGAACACCGGGAACTCGTGATCGGGGGTCTTAAAGGCGGACGCCCGACCGTCAGGGCCGATATCGACACGCTCAGGAAGAGCTGGAAAAAACCGTTTAAAAGGCTGATGCATGAAGAAGGTTAAGACGATCATAGTCCGCACCGCCGGCACTAACTGCGACATGGAAACCGCTCAGGCGTTCCGCATGGCTGGCGCCGAGGTGGAGCTCGCGCATGTTAACGCGCTGATAAAAAGAAAGGCCGCTCTCGGCAAATATCATATACTGGCGATCCCAGGGGGGTTCACCTACGGGGACGACGTCGCCAGCGGGAAGATACTCGCGAACGAGCTAAAGTTCAACCTGAAAGAACAGCTTTCCGGGTTCGTCTCGGGCGGCAAGCTTATCATCGGTATCTGCAACGGATTCCAGGTACTCGTAAAGATGGGGCTCTTGCCAAACATAAAAGACGCACCGACCGGCGGGATGGAATCCACGCTCAGCCTTAACGATTCGGGCAGGTTCGAGGACAGGTGGGTATACCTCAAAAGCACCCGGCGCGCCCGGGAAAGATGCGTCTGGGCGCGAGGCCTTCCGGAAGTCATATATGTTCCCGTAGCGCATGCCGAAGGGAAATTCATCCCGAAAGACGAAAAGGTCCTCAAGGCCCTGCGGGAAAATGACCGGATCGTTTTCCGTTATGCCGACTCAGGCGGCAAGCGCCCGGGGTATCCCGGCAACCCCAACGGCTCCGTGGATGACATAGCCGGTATCTGCGACGCTACCGGAAGGATACTGGGGATGATGCCCCACCCCGAAAGGCACGTAACGTACCTTCAGCACCCGAACTGGCGGCGCGACCCGGGGGGCAGGAAAGAAATGGGCACGGGATTACGGCTCTTTGAGAACGGAGTAGAGTTCGCGCGCAATAACTTATTATAAGGTGCGATAAGAGGAATTATATCAACAACCGGAGGTCGAAAAGTGAAAAAGAAAGTCAACGCGGAACGTATGACCCTGGATGACCCGTGGCGCGTGTTCAGGATAATGAGCGAGCTGGTTGACGGGTTTGAGACGCTCAGCAGCGTCGGAAAAGCCGTAAGCGTATTCGGATCTTCGCGCCTTAAAAGGGACCACGAATATTACGCCCTGGCCGAGCGCACGGCAAGCCTCTTCGCGAAGAACGGATACGCTGTCATCACGGGCGCCGGAAAAGGCATCATGGAGGCGGCGAACAAGGGGGCAAAAAGATCAGGCGGGACATCAGTCGGCCTTAACATCCTGATCCCGCTTCAACAGGCCATCAACAAGTACGTCACGCTTCCTCTCGAATTCCGGTATTTCTTCGTGCGCAAACTTTTGTTCGCGAAATACGGCAAGGCCTTCATTGTTTTCCCCGGCGGGTTCGGGACGCTGGACGAGTTCTTTGAGGCGGCCGCACTGATCCAGACCGGAAGGGTCGACCCTTTTCCGGTCGTCCTCGTAGGTAAAAGCTACTGGAAGGGGATGCTCCGCTGGATAAAGGATACCTGCCTCAAGGAAAACGCGATCGTAGCGAAAGATATGGAGATATACAAGGTGCTCGACGACCCGGAAGAAATAGTCGACTTTGTGAACAAATTCTACGAAACGGCGGAAGGGAAAAAATAGGATGGATGGCGATTTTAAGGAAAAACGTGAATTCCCGCGGGTGGAATACGAATCGTCGTTGATTTTCAAGGTGCTGAGCGGCGACAGGCTGGTGGCGAGACCCGATATTTGTTCCAGGAATGTCAGCGCGGGGGGTCTTCTATTCAGGACATCAACCGAATCTTCCATCCCGGCGATATCCCGCATAGTATGGACGGAACTGGACGCGAAGCTGCGGGATGTCTGCTCCGTGATCAGCAATGACCTCGTAACGCACAAGGCCGGCATTCTAGGCAAGGTGGTCAGAATAGCCGAAGGGGAACCCGGCAGGTCCTACGACGTAGGGGTAAGCTTTCTCAGGAAAAAGAATCCGCCGGAGGAAGAGGTCCTGGCGCTGCTGAAAAACTGACGCGATACAAATGGACTCTACCGGATACGAAAAATATGCCCGGGGACAAGAGGAAGAATTTGAATCGATCTGCAAAAGGTGCGGCGAGTGCTGCGGATCGCTTGATGACCCGTGCCGCAATCTTGTGAAGCTGCCGGACGGCACGTATTTTTGCAGGGACTACGCGAACCGCCTGGGCCGGCAGAAGACGGTTTCCGGAAGCTCCTTCAGGTGCGTTTCGATCCGCGAACATATCTCGCTGGCCACGCTCAGGCAAAATTGCGCGTATAGACAACTTCATTGATCAAAAAGTGTCATAATGACCTAAAAGTGGGGCCCACATATGAGCAGGAACAAGATCGCTATCACAAAAGAGGAGATCTTTGAATATCATCGCGGCGGAAAGATCGGCCTTGAGCTCCTGAAAAAGCTTACGGACCAGAAGGACCTCAGCCTGGCATATACGCCGGGGGTCTCCGAGATATGCGAAGCGATCAGGAAGGATGAAAGCCTGGCATATTCTCTGACCTCCAGGGGAAATCTTGTCGCCGTCGTCACCGACGGAACGGCGGTGCTCGGGCTGGGAAACATCGGGGCGAAGGCATCGATCCCTGTCATGGAAGGCAAGGCGGTCCTTTTCAAGGCTTTCGGCGGGGTCGACGCCTGGCCGGTCCCCCTGGAAGGGGTCCTTGACCGGAACGGGCGCACCGATATCGACAAATTCATCGATGCCACCGTAAAGATCGCCGGCATGTACGGCGGGATCAACCTTGAAGACGTCGCCTCGCCCGCCTGCTTCGAGATCGAGGACCGGCTTGATGAGATCCTGGACATCCCCGTATTCCATGATGACCAGTGGGGGACCGCCATAATCACGCTGGCGGCGCTTAAGAACTACTGCCTGCTGTCCGGAAAAAACGCGGAAGAGCTTTCCGTGGCCATAAACGGCGCGGGCGCCGCGGGCCTGCGGATAGCCGACATGATCAAGGCGGATGGGGTAAGGGATTGCGTTCTATGCGACTCAAAAGGCGTTATCCACACGGGACGTGATGACCTCAACATATATAAAAAGAGACACGCCGTCGACTCGCCTAAAAGGTCTCTCGCGGACGCGATGAAAGGGGCGGACGTGTTCATAGGCGTATCGGTCGCGGATTGCGTGACGCCGGAGATGGTGCTTTCCATGGCGGATTACCCGGCCATCTTCGCGATGGCCAACCCGATCCCGGAAATACGTCCGGAACTCGTCCGGGAATGCATGAAGGGCCGCGAGTACGTCATGGCGACCGGGCGGTCCGACTATCCGAACCAGGTCAATAATGTCCTCGGATTTCCTTTCATATTCCGCGGGGCCCTCGACGTCCGCGCGAACAGGATCACCATGGGGATGAAAGTGGCCGCGGCGGAGGCGCTGGCGGCTCTCGCGCGGGAAGAAAAGATCCCGAAAATAGTAAAGAAGGCCTACGGCAGGGATTTCACATTCGGCCGCGATTACCTCATCCCGACACCTTTCGACCCCAGGATCCGGGCATGGGAATCGAAAGCGGTAGCCGAAGCCGCGATCGCCGACGGGGTTGCCGCGATCACCGAAGCCCCGGATTACCGCGAAAAGCTCTAATCTTTAGATCAAAAATCAACCCCGAACCACATGGGGTTCGGGGTTGCCCTGAAACCCACGTGTTTCAGGGCAAAGATCAAAATGCAAAATGACAGATCAAAATTCAACCCCAAACCACGTGGGGTTCAGGGCAAACAGACGATAATCGATCTGTTTCGCAAGGATGAAGGGGCATTTGTCTCCGGTGAAGACATTTCAAGTGAGCTGGGTGTTTCAAGGGCGTGCGTCTGGAAGTATGTGAAGAAGCTCCGGGAAGATGGG
>JAUWWB010000055.1 GCA_030617085.1 Candidatus Omnitrophota bacterium | reverse complement strand
CGATCAGGACGCTCGTGTCCTTGAATTCGATCATGATCGACGGGACCGGGATGTGCGGAGGATGCCGGGTGCGATACAAAGGGGAGTCGAAATTCACCTGTGTTGACGGGCCCGAATTTGACGGGCACTTTGTGGATTTCGAAGACCTTATGCACCGTCAGGAAAGATACAAGGACAAGGAAAAGACGGCGCTTGAACGTTATGAGAAGCATTGCCGCATCGGTTTATGTGAAAAAAAGTGACGGTTGTTACGGGATGCACAGATATCCGCGCCGGTTTTTGAAAAAGTGAGACCGGCTTGAGATCTGAGGCAAATTGCCCGTGGAACACAAGAAAAAGGTATGAAATGAGAGAGCAAGACCCCAAAGAACGGATAAAAAACTTTAACGAGGTCCCTTACGGGTATAGCGAAGAGGAAGCTGTAGAAGAGGCCTCAAGATGCCTCCAGTGCAAAAATCCGCCTTGCGTCAAAGGATGTCCGGCCGAGATAGATATCCCCGGGTTTATCACGGCCATCAAGGAAAGGCGCTTTGCCGACGCTATCGCCGTTATCAAGAACACAAATAATCTGCCGGCAGTCTGCGGGAGGGTCTGTCCGCAGGAAGACCAGTGCGAGAAGATGTGTGTTCTTATAAAGACGGGTAAACCTATCAATATCGGAAGCCTCGAACGGTTTGCGGCCGACCGGGAACGCGAAAACATTTTGGAAACGGAAAAGAAAGGAACGGCAGCACGCAATAAACTTGAAAAAGTCGCGGTCATAGGGGCTGGCCCGGGAGGGCTGACCTGCGGGGCCGATCTCGCGAAAATGGGTTATCGCGTGACCGTATTCGAAGCCCTTCATAAGCCGGGGGGAGTTCTCACGTACGGGATCCCCGAGTTCCGCCTCCCCAAGGACATAGTCGAGGAAGAAGTGGATGAGATCCGGAAGCTCGGGGTGGATATCAAGCTCAATTATGTCATAGGCAAGATCAAGACTATCGAGGACCTGCGCAAAGACGGGTTTAAAGCTTTTTTTATAGCGACGGGGGCCGGACTTCCGTATTTTCTGGGTATCCCCGGGGAGAGCCTTAACGGCGTGTATTCAGCCAACGAGTTTCTTACGCGCGCGAATCTTATGAAGGCGTACAGGTTTCCGGAATATGATACGCCCATAAACGTGGGCAGGAAAGTCGCCGTCATCGGCGCGGGGAACGTGGCAATGGACTCAGCCCGGTGCGCGGTCAGGCTCGGCGCCGAAAAAGTATATATCGTTTACAGGCGTACCGAGGCCGAGATGCCCGCCAGGATAGAAGAGATACATCGCGCGAAAGAGGAGGGCATAGAATTCCGCCTGCTGACAAGCCCGATCAGGATACTTGGAGATGAAGAAGGGGACATAAAAAAAATGGTCTGCCTGAAAAACAAGCTCGGCGAGCCGGACGAAAGCGGCAGAAGACGGCCTGTGCCCATAGAAGGGTCGGAATTTGAGATGGGAATTGATACCGTCGTTGTTGCTGTCGGCACCGGGCCGAACCCGCTCTTGCTCAAGACGATAAAGGGGCTGGCCCTCAACCGTAAAGGGTACATCGAAACGGACGAGAAAGGGCAGACGAACATGGAAGACATATTCGCCGGCGGAGACATAGTTACGGGTTCTGCCACGGTTATAGCGGCTATGGGGGCCGGGAAGCAGGCGGCCAGAGAAATAGACAAGTATATAAAAAGTGGCAGGTCGTAAGCCGTAAGTCGCAAGTTAGAGGAAGATTTGAGATGTGAGCGCTGGATGTATCGTGTAACGTTAATTTAAAATGGAGGTGCGGAGGATGGCAATGCAGGCAGGTTATGTGGAAAGGGCGTTAGAGACAGTAAGAAAACGCAACCCGGGAGAAGCGGAATTTCACCAGGCGGTCCTGGAGGTGCTGGAATCGCTTAAGCCGGTGTTCAAAAAGCACCCCGAGTTCGAGGAAGCCGGGATACTTGAGAGAATAGTCGAACCGGAAAGGCAGATCATCTTCAGGGTCCCGTGGCAGGATGACAAAGGCGGGGTGCGGGTCAACCGCGGCTTCCGTGTCCAGTTTAACTCGGCCCTGGGGCCGTATAAAGGCGGCCTGCGGTTTCACCCTTCCGTTTACCTCGGTATCATAAAATTTCTTGGTTTTGAACAGATATTCAAGAACTCTTTAACCGGCCTGATGATGGGCGGCGGCAAAGGCGGTTCTGATTTCGATCCCAAGGGGAAATCTGACAGTGAAGTGATGAGGTTCTGCCAGAGTTTCATGACCGAGCTTCAGCGGCATATCGGCGCGGACACCGATGTCCCCGCGGGCGATATAGGCGTCGGGGGCAGGGAGGTTGGTTACATGTTCGGCCAGTGGAAAAAACTTACCGGGCTGTTCAACGGGATCCTGACCGGCAAAGGGCTTGATTTCGGCGGTTCTCTGGTGCGGACCGAAGCTACCGGGTATGGCTGCGTATACTTCTGTGAAGAGATGCTGAAAGACCGGAAAACCTCCTTTGCCGGTAAATCCGTCGTGATATCAGGTTCCGGGAATGTGGCCATTTACGCGCATCAGAAAGCCACTCAGCTGGGGGCCAAAGTAGTGGCGATGTCCGACTCCGGCGGTTTTGTTCATGACGTCCATGGGATCAACCTGGACACCATCAAACAGATCAAGGAAGTAGAACGTAAACGTATAAAGGAATACGTAAAGGCGCATAAATCGGCACAGTATACCGAAGGCTGTGCGGGCATATGGAATGTTGAGTGCGATGTCGCGCTTCCCTCTGCTACGCAAAATGAACTGGACGAAGACGCGGCAAAAACTCTGGTCAAGAACGGATGTATCGCCGTAGCGGAGGGCGCCAACATGCCCTGTACTCCCGAAGCGGTGAAGGTATTCCTGGAGAACAACGTATCTTTCGGCCCCGGTAAGGCCGCAAATGCCGGCGGTGTCGCTACCTCGGGTCTTGAGATGGCGCAGAATTCACAGCGCCTCGCCTGGAGTTTTGAAGAGGTGGATGAAAAACTTCACAGGATCATGGTGGACATCCATCATTCCGCGAAAGCGGCTTCGGAAGAGTACGGCACCCCGGGTAACCTGGTCAACGGCGCGAATATCGCCGGCTTTATGAAAGTGGCCAGGGCAATGATGGCCCAGGGCATTGTGTAGCCCCGGAAGTAACGGTGGAGCCATCCTGAAAAGCGCCTGGAGCTTAAAGCTCCAGGCGCTTTTTATTTACCTCACTTTCTTTCTTGATATCGAAATATGATATACTTTAAAGGAAAGTGTCGTAGAAAAATACATGGGTAATATTTCGATGGACAGTATTTCTTTTGGTATTGCCTTTTTAGCGGGCGTTCTTTCTTTCCTGTCCCCGTGTGTGCTGCCGCTTGTACCGGGGTACATATCGTTCCTGTCGGGTGTGTCCCTGGACGAGCTCCGGGAAGGGATGCGATACAGGAAGGTTCTTGGAAGGGCGGGTCTGGCTTCCGTAGCTTTTGTCGCGGGCTTTTCGGTTGTCTTCGTGTCCCTGGGCGCTTCGGCTTCTTTTATCGGGAAATTGCTGGCGGCCCACATGACGGTGCTGACCAGGGCGGCGGGGATAGTGATCGTGGTGCTGGGGCTGCATCTTTCGGGGGTCTTCAGGATCGGGTGGCTCAACTATGAGAAACGCCTGCACCTGAAGCACCACTCTCCCGGGCTTTTGAGCGCTTTTCTGGTAGGGTTCGCTTTCAGCTTCGGGTGGACCCCGTGTATCGGGCCGATCCTGGCGGGGATACTCGCGCTGGCGGCCGCGCAGAAGACGCTGACCAGAGGCATGGTCCTCCTGGCGGCCTATTCGCTGGGGCTCGGCATACCGTTTATCATCACCGGGTGCGCCGTGGGCCTGTTCATGCGTTTCCTTGAGCGTTATAAACGGTTCATCCGGTGGGGGGAGATCATAGCGGGCCTGCTTCTCATATTCATAGGCGGCCTAATGTTTTTTGGCAACCTGAGTGTCTTGATGCGTTTCGTTCCGACGTCTTTCAGCCAATTTTCAAAGTAGGAGGGCTGTGATGTTTAAAGGAGGGTTTTTGAGGGTTTTTCTTATTTTGTTATTGTTCGTCAGCGCGGGGCTCTTGTCATGCCAGAGGCAGGTCTCTTCCGGCGGCAGTGAGTCGGTCGCGCCGGACTTCACGCTGAACGACCTGGAGGGCCGGCCCTTCCGGTTCGCCGACACAAGGGGCAAGGTGGTCATACTGGATTTCTGGGCGACGTGGTGCCCGCCGTGCAAGAGGGAACTGCCCCATTTTCAGGAGCTTTACGAGGAATATAAAGATGAGGGGCTCGTGGTTATCGGAATAGCCCTTGACCGCGAAGGTGCCTCAGCAGTGAAACCTTTCGTCGAGGCCCACGGGTTCACCTATCCGGTCCTGATAGGCGACAAGCGGATAACCGCCACCTACGGGGGCATCAGGGGCATACCCACAACATTCGTGATCGACCGCCAGGGCCGCATCGTCGAAAAGTATGTGGGTTACCGTGACAAACAGGTGTTCGAATCGGTGATTCGGAAGCTTTTGTGAAGCGTTACTTCGTAGTTCGGAATTCGGAGAAAAATGTAGGGGCAGGCCCCTGTGCCTGCCCTTAGCCTGCTTCACTGCCGGCGAACAAAGGTGAAAGCATGAATAGAAACAAAATATACGAACTGATCATAATCGGAGCCGGGCCGGCGGGGATAACGGCGGCGGTTTACGCTGCCCGTAAAGGGGTGGAATGCCTTGTCCTTACGATAGATGTAGGCGGACAGGCGGCGTGGAGCGGTGATATCGAGAACTACACGGGATACCAGTTCATAACCGGACCGGAGCTGGCCGCTAAATTCGAGGAGCACGTCAGGAAATACAATGTCGAGGTAAGGGAGAACGAAGCGGTAGAGGAACTGCGTAGAGAGGGCGATGCGGTCCGGATCAGGACTGCAAAGGGTGAATACACGGCCAGGACGGCTATAATCGCTTCGGGCAAGAGGTCAAGGGAGCTGGCCGTTCCGGGTGAGAAGGAATTCAAGAATAGGGGGCTTACTTATTGCGCTACCTGTGACGGTCCGCTTTTTGCGGAGAAGGATGTTGCCGTCATAGGCGGCGGCAATTCGGCCCTGGACGCGGCCATGCAGCTGATGAAGATAGCGAAGCACGTTTATGTTGTTAACATCAACCCCGAGCTCGGCGGCGATGCCATAATGCGCGAAAAAGTCATCGCTAATGACAAGGTGACGGTACTTAACAGCTCCCAGGTTGTTGAAGTGATCGGCGAGAGCTTTGTCGAAGGGATAAGGGTAAAGACCGACGGTAAAACGGGGACGCTGCCCGTGCAGGGGGTTTTCGTGGAGATAGGGCTCATCCCCAATTCCGAGCTCGCGCCTGAGGTGGACAAGAACGAGCTCGGCGAGATACTGGTGAACTGCCAGACGGAGACGAATATCCCGGGCGTCTTCGCCTCCGGCGACGTGACAAACGTGATAGAGAAGCAGATAATAATAGCCGCTGGCGAAGGCGCGAAAGCGTCCCTCAAGGCGTTCGGATATTTAGCAAGACAGAAGATGGGGATAAACAGTCGCGCGCAAGACGCGTAACGAACAATGAGCATACTCACCGGCATACTAAAAGAATCATACCTCTTATTTAACAGGATGTCCCCGTATCTTCTGTTCGGGTTTTTCTTCGCCGGGATCCTTCATATTTTTATCGACGCCGAGACGGTAAGGAGGCATCTCGGCAGGAGCAGTTTTTTCTCGGTTATCAAGGCTTCGCTGTTCGGCATCCCGCTCCCTCTCTGTTCCTGTTCGGTCATCCCGGCCGCGGTGTCCCTGCGGAGGGAAGGGGCGAGCAGGGGGTCCGTGCTCTCTTTTCTTATTTCCACTCCCACGACGGGCGTGGATTCCATCCTGGCGACGTACTCGCTGCTGGGCGGGCTCTTTACGGTTTACAGGGTGATAGCCTCGTTCGTGACGGGTGTGCTTTCGGGGATAGCCGCCAACTTTCTTATTAAGGAAGAGTTTCCCGGGACGCCGGGGGGCATGCGCGCGTGTAAACTGTGCCATGACGAAAAAGCCCATTCCCACGGGGCCTTGCGGAAGATAAAAGGCGTGTTCAGTTACGCGTTCATCGATCTTTTGGAAGACACCGGCGCGCCGCTCGTGATAGGCGTCCTTATCGGCGGGATAATAGCCTATTTCCTGCCCGAAGGTTTCATCGAGACGTATCTGGGCTCCGGGCTGACGGCGATGTTCGTCATGTTGCTCGTGGGCATACCGATGTATGTGTGCGCGACCGCGTCCATACCGATAGCCGCCGCGTTCATGCTGAAAGGCATGAACCCGGGGGCCGCTTTCGTCTTCCTCGTGGCGGGGCCCGCGACCAATGTCGTTACCATGATGTTCGTCGCGAAAAGCATGGGGCGTAAAGCGCTCGCGATATATTTAGGTTCGATCGCTTTCAGCAGCATAGCTTTAGGTCTGCTACTGGACAGGGTCTACATGTATTTTTACGAGGCGGAGCTTGTCCGCTATATATTGCCTCACCGCGAGATCGTCCCCGGCCCGGTAGGAACCGCCGCAAGCGTGATCCTCATCGCCCTTATCATATTCAACTTAGTTAAAGCCCGTTTCCACGCCCCGCACAAAATGTAATCGCAGGCTAAAGGGCAGGCACAGGGGCCTGCCCGTCGTCGACAGCGCTTCGCAAGGCAAGGGCAGGCACAGGGGCCTGCCCCTACATTTCAT
>JAUWWB010000157.1 GCA_030617085.1 Candidatus Omnitrophota bacterium | reverse complement strand
TTTTAAAGTCCTTATACTCGCCGTCGGCGAGGTGAGCAAGAAGATTTCTCCCGTCCCCGTCACGATCGTTGTATGGAACTACAACCAAAGATCCCTTCATCTCCTTATTCGCGTTTATTTCTTTGATCGCTTTTTCGACCTCGCGGGTCAATTTAATTGACTGCGGAAGCACGAACGCCATCTTCGTCTCATGCAGAAGGCTCACCGCGCCCCAAACCTTCATCTCTTTCTCAAGCGTAAGCTCAGCGCCCGGCCCCTTACCCGGCGCGACTGACGGGGCGTATTGAGAGATAATCTCAACAAGGTCGCTCTTCTCTTGCTTTTTTCGAGGGGGCTTCGCCCCAAAAATACCGAACGCCATTAAACCCAGCACGGGGCCGTACATGCCGTTCGTTTTTCCGTGCTGTTCGCTTAAAGCCTCGACAAGTTCAGGAGTCACATCTTCATCCCCGGCAGCAAGGCGCTCCTTCAGTTCCTCCAAGGCGAAAATGTTGAACGCCATATCGCCCCGGGCCGCGGGGATATTATTGTTGGACATCGCCGTGGGGATATTCTCCAAATTCGCCGCGAGCTGTTCCATCACCTGATGCGTCGACAATTCTTCAATATAGGCCTTAATCTCCTCGAACCAATTTTTATATTCCTCGATTTTTTTAGGATCGTCTATCCAATAGTAATTGTCATCATGCCAGAACAGAACGCCGGCATAACCGTTTCTATAAGCTATGTCGAGAACTTCACTTATATTGGTCGGGTCCGCCTCGCCAAAGATAACAGTAACTCCCTCCGGGATCTTTAAATTCCCAAGCGGCACGTCTAAATCACCCAACCCCATGTCCTTATACCAATGGACGTTCAAAATGTCCCCGGACCGAAGAAGGTGGAGCCAATATTTTACGTTTTCCATTTTGTTTATACTTCTTGTACTTAACGAAACCGGCTTATTCGGAAAAACTTTCCTGAACAGCTCTACAAAATCAGCCACAAATTCCTGCGTATAAGATAACGCGACACCGGCTGCCAGTTCCGGCTCGTTCATCGGCTCCCACGCAAGAACGGCATCATCGAGGTTGTTCTTTGTTATATATTCCTGGAGTTCTCCCAGGAATCCTTCAAACAGCTTGAGCAGGGCTTTCCTGTGAGCCGGGTTTGTCAATAGATTGGGGTGTTCACCGACAATGCCCGTATCGCCCTCCCTTGAAATTCCATCGGCTAAATTAAAATCAAATAGAACGGGAATAAGTTTAATCTTCGCCGCGTAGGCCGCGCGTATAAGGGCCTTAAAATCTTCCAGCGCTCTCTTATCAAAGCCGATCGGCTTACCCTCATTGTCAAATTTTATCCCATTGCCGTTTCGCAGATCACAGAACGTGAAGATCCTTGCTATATTTATGCCGTTCTTTTTTAGTTCCTTAAATCTCTCTGCCAGGCCTTTTACTCTTTTGCTGAACCCGTTTGGTCCTCCAATATCTTTCCCATATGTTGGCGCACTGCAATAAAAACTGGCTCCGAACATTCGCTTAAAATCATCTGGTTGAACCGGCGGGGTTTTTATTGGATTCTTTCTCCACCAGGATGTGGTTTCAAGCGAAGGGGCCTGTGAAGGGTCGGCCTTTTCAATCGTAACACTTCTTACGAAAAACGTGCCCTCATACTTGTCGGTTGAGCCTCCACCTGTTCCAATTTTTATTCCTACCATGACTATGCCTTTTGGGTCAAAACCATCGTTGCACCAACCCTGGGGGTCTTTGCTTTTCTCCGTGGGCGTAAATGTCAGTTTCATCATATCTCCACCCATATACTCAGCTGCTATATTCTTCCAGTGGCTATACTGTGACCTCCAGCTCGAATCTTTCGCGAAAAGCTGAAAACCATTGAAAGGCCTTGAAACAAAATCGGAAGGCACTTGAAGATATACTACGAGCTTTAGCTGCGTCATGTCCAGGGGAGCCTTCCCCAGTTCTTCCGGTAATTTACAATTCCGAAGATCAAGGCATATCTCCCCCTTGCTGTTATTTGGGTGGCCTCCTTCTAGAGACGCGTCTACCTTTAACCCTTCTTCTGTTCTTTTGACTCCTGTAACCCCCTGACTGTCTTCCCAGGTCTGGACTGTCCAGGGCTGATCAAGCAGGTTCACGTCAGCGCTTTCTGTGTAAAGATTGGCTGTGTCTTCTTTCTGCGGTAGTTTCTGCTCTTCCTGCGATAGTTTCTGCGCTTCTTCGACGCCCTCGTCCTGCTGCGCATCCCCATCGGTTAGCCCGAGACGCAGTGCCTCGCCGGCTACCGGGTTATTATAACAGTCGAAAGAAAGTCTCAGGACGACGCCGTCGGCATCCTCCGGACACTCGAAAGAAAATCGCGTCTCCTTATTGTGGAAAGTATCCCAGGTCCATCCACCCTGTTTTTTAGAAACAGGCTGAAATTTCCCTTTCTCGTCCATTTTGCCCAGGACGAGCCACCTGCCGTTAGTTCCAAATTTTGGATCCTGGTAAACGGCGAAGGTCACTTTTTTGCCCGCATATTCTTTCGCGTTAAAATCAAGGTAGACCTTTCCGAACCTCTCGGACCCCTTGTGCTTTTCTTCAGGAACATTTATGTTTATTACCCACGAAGATGTTGCTTCATCCCATCTTATATCCCTGACGGACTGGAAGCCGGTTTCGATAGTCTGATCCCCGCACGTTCGCGTGATCGAGTGCGTTTCATCGCCCCCCGGCGTTAACGGAAGCGGTATTCCATCCCCGTAAGTGCGGCCCGCTACTGAAGCGCTCGATTCACTC
>JAUWWB010000076.1 GCA_030617085.1 Candidatus Omnitrophota bacterium | reverse complement strand
CTTTCCGCGGGAAGGCGGCCCTTTTCAGCCCGGGCGTTATCGGATTGACCATCGGGACCGCAGCCGCGGGAGCGGCGCTCTTTACCCTGGGGCTATGGAATCTCGTGACGCGGGGTTTATTGGTCGTCCATGCCGGTGTCCATTTTTTCATAAACAGAAAAGCTGCCGGGCGAACGGGTGCGAGACGGTTGCATCGTTACCAGCGGGAAGAGATCGCATCAAGGGAGACTCCGGAACCGGCGAAAGAGACGTCCGTTGTGGGTTTTCTGCAAATGCTCTTCGGGGTGAAATTTACACGGAAGCTGGAAGGTGTTCTTGAAGAGGAAGCGAAAGAAGTCGTCGACATTCTCCTGCCCGACCTGGCTCCGGAAGAAAAAACAGACATAGCCCGGGAGCTCGTGAAAAGTGCCGTACCGATCCCGGTAGTCAGGTTCAAGCCGCTGATCTTGAGGACGCTGACCATCGGGACGGCGCTTGAGTGGCTGCTGGGATGCTTTTTTTCGCAAGCACCGCCGCTTGTGTTCCTTGCCTTCTATGTAATAGCGGATCTGATAGTATTCCAACGGGCGTGGAAGGTGTCCGGATATACTTCGGATCCCGAAGATTTTCGGCAAAGCGATAAGCTGCATCAAAAGATCATAAAATACATTGAAGGATACCGGCCAAACACGATATACCTTTCGCCTTTCGAGCTGCTTGCCAGGTTCAGGGCAACGGCTTCTCACGAGTTCACCCACTATCTGCATGCCTGGATGGGCCGCATCAACTGTGATGTGCCCGTGGCTTCCGCAGTCGGCTGTCTGCGCTATTATGAGACAGAAGGCGGCAAAAAATGGTTCAAAGACGCTTTCGACCGCGGGTATGAAAAATTCAAAGACAAGAGCCGCTCCCTCGCTTCAAAATGGACTGAACTCGTAAGATTCTTCAAAAAAGAGGCGGGAGAGGAGGCATACAGCGATGAAATAGAACCGGGAACGGAACCGGACTGGTCCTATCCGCTTGGCGCGGCTCTGGTAGGAATGGCCAAAGCGCTCAGCGAAGAGACCGGCGACCGGAACGACATGAGGCGCTTCATCCGTCTTGTTGCCGAAGGCAGATCGCCCGCAGAGGCGGAGACCATTATCAAGTTTGTGGGGAAGGCGGCGATGGACGCGCTGAACGCGGTTCCGGAAGATGAGCCGCATGTGGAGGGATTTCTGAAGTCCGCTGTGCCAGCGAAAACAGGTGACAAACAAGTTCCGTTGCAAGGGCATAAGGGTGACGTTGCCGCTGAATTGCCCGGCGATGCTCTTGGCGCAAGCGGCGGGTCGAAAGAAGAAAAGGGAGAAAGCCGGAGCGCTGTAAAACAAGAAAGCCCTGTCACGCAGGATGTTCCTTTTTCTGTGGAAAGGTTAAAAGACATTACAGGCCTGAATGGTGACGACCTTCATTACGTTGAGCAAGTCATTAACGGGAATTGCCTGCCATCGAAAGAAGGCCGCCGGTACGATTATGAGAAAATAGTTCCCGCATTAATACTCCTCCGGGAAAGCATAAATGACGCGGATCGGAGAGCGCATATCGTGGAAGCCCTCAGGGGGATCGCAAGACTAGTCCTGAAAGGTGATAACCTTAAAGGTGATAACCTTCATTATGTGAGGGAGGTTTACTACTGGAATCGACAGCCATCGGAAGAAGACCGCCGGTACGATTATGAGAAAATAGTTCCCGCATTAATACTCCTTCGGGAAAGTGACGCGAAGCGGACAGCATATATCGCGAAAGCCCTCGGCATGATCGGAAAATCATTGGGAGACAATGTTTTAGTGAAGGAAAAAATAGTGCCCACACTAATTAAATGGCTGAAACCGAGTGACATATATCCCGCGGAAATAATAGAAGCACTGGGCGTGATCGGCGCGGCGGCAGGAAAAGACAAGATGGTGACGGAAAAAATAGTCTCCGCGCTGATAGAACAGTTAGAAGCCACCGGCGAGCCGGACTTTGCGCGATATCCGCTACAAGCCCTCGACAGGATCGCTGCATCCTTGGGGGGACATGTTATAGTAACGGAAAAAATAGTCCCCGCGCTGATAGAACAGTTAGAAGCCACCGGCAATCCGGACCTTGTAGCGACTATCGCGGAAGCCCTCGGGTGGATCGCTGAATCCTTGGGAGACCATGTTATAGTAAAGGAAAAAATAGCGCCCCTGTCGCTCCTGTTAGTTGGATATCTTGATTCGGAAGACATGACTACCTGGGGGAAGAGGACAATAATAAATGCTCTTGGCGCGATCGGCGCGGCGGCTGGAAAAGACAAGATAGTGACGGAAAAAATAGTCCCCGCGTTGATAGAACAGTTAGAAGCCACCGACAAAAGGAACGTGGACTTTAATTTGGGCCTGATGCTTATCGCGGAAGCTCTCGGCATGATCGCTGAATCCCTGGGGGACCATGTTATAGTAAAGGAAAAAATAGTGCCCGCGTTAATCAAGCGGCTGGTCCCTGCCGAACCAGAGGCCCCGGTAATGGTAAATGCTCTTGGCGTGATCGGTGCGGCACCAGGAAATGACAGGATAGCGACGGAGAAAATAGTTCCTGCGATAATGGAATTTTTAGATCATGAGTTTACACGCGATTCCGTAGAAGAATGGACGTCAGCCGTAAAAGCGTTTAGAAAGATCGATGTCGCAGTAAAAAAGGACATAAAGGTCTGGAAGAAGATCATACCTCTTGTTGTAAACGCTTTGAGCGATACGG
Source organism: Candidatus Omnitrophota bacterium (assembly GCA_030617085.1). Taxonomy (GTDB): domain Bacteria; phylum Omnitrophota; class Gorgyraeia; order Tantalellales; family Tantalellaceae; genus JAUWWB01. Next base: position 2,881 of record JAUWWB010000076.1, on the reverse strand, counting down.
ATGTCAGGAATGACGACCTCAAACAGAGGCTTGAGTTATTCCAGGAAATGGCAGCGTCTTTACCGGATGAATATCCCCGAAGAGATGTATATGAAATTTTAGCTAACCGGGACGATGAAATACTCGAGAGGACGCTTTCCCCGAAAGACATATTAACGATATTTGATAACCCGGTATTCCACCTGGAAACTGAGCAGATGGAAGATATGGTGGATCGGTTTTCCGTCGCGCGGTCCGTAGAGGTTATGCTGAAGCGGTTCAAGCTTCCGGTAACATCTGAGAACATTTCAAAAGAACTTATATCTTTTATCCTGAAAAAGAGGGAAAAATACGCTGAAGAGGTCCTGCTGGATAAGGACTTTAACGTAATAATTATTTGCCACGAGGAGCCAATGTTCGATCCTCTGCCTTTAATCGCGGTTGCTTTGCGTTTGGGGGTAAGCCCGGGAAATATACAAGTTTTCAGAAGCGTGCCGATGATAGGAGAAGATCGATTCTGGGAACAGGATGAACTGGCAAGGATCAGGAGAGATTGGGGGATACCATCTGAGGAAATGGAAAAGATATCAGTGTCCCCCGCGACAAAAGACAACGTGACGGGAGCCGTAGCCACGTGTTCCGGCAACACTGCCATTTTTGGCGAGATACACGGAAACCGCGGCGTTATAGAGCTTTACAAAGGGAGCCCGGCTGATAAGCAGTGCGACATAAGAGAAAAAGATTGGGTAAAAGCGCTCATGGAACACAGGAAAACCGCAGATGATGGATCAGAATACCTGGATATATCCCACATAAAGACAATAATAGATGCTTGCTATGCCGCGGACACCTGGATCGGCGTTCTCAATCGCCTTGTCAGGACGTGCAAGAAGCGGGGCATTAAGATAAAAGGCCTTGCACCTGTAATAACCGCAGGTGATACAGGCGCTACAACATGGAGTGACACATTTTACAAGGAATTGACGAAGTTGGTCAAGTGCCATGGCAAATTAAAAGTTGGCCACGTTATGACGGTTCGAAGGCATCTCGCAAAAGGCAAAAAGCATAGAAAGGGGAGGTTCGTGTCAGAACACCCCTCCATCATTTTAGCTTTGAATGATGATGAGTTCCAGCAATTAAAAAAGATCCTGGGGGTAAAAGAAGGAGAGGGCCCATCATTTGCCGCAACGTTCGCGTTGCCGAAAAAAGAGCCGGAAGCCAAAAGCACGGCACGCCACTCCGCCGCCTCTGAAACGATAGAGGGCAAAACTGGAGAAAGATACCTGGATCGCGACGCGCCGTTTGTAAGATTGATAGGCAAATACCGGGAGGTGCTGAAGCTGGACGAGAACGGCGAGCCGGTGCTGGACAAAAATGGCAGGTCTGTACCGCAGGATCCCGTGGATATAATAGAAGAAAACGGGCAATACAAGATCAAGGGTCTTATAGAGCATATCGAAACGGGAGAAAAGATCAAGTTGTCCCGGATACACCAAACGCCCGCCGACGCGCAAACCTATATCGAAAGGGTTGAAAAAGAACTGATTCACAGGTTCAGGCTCAAGTTTTTCCCGAGAAGGCAGAGGCTTCTCGAGGACGTTCTGGATACTTTCAGAAAGAATCTTCCCGATCAAGTGATAATTACGGAAGGGGCGATAAAGGGTTTCTTCGGGATAGGAAGAAAAGAGGACGGAAAGCCCGGCTTTCTTGCCATTGATAAGAATATAGAGGATAATCCCGTAGCATTCCTACACGAGGTCCTGGAATACCTGCATGAAATCAGCCCCGATATTACGCGGGAAATAGAATCCTGCCTTAACAGGGCGGCCAAAAAATGGCTGGAAAAACACGAGAAAAAATATGAGGAGCAGGGCAGGCGCGATTATTTTGAAAAAAACAGACACCACTATGTCATCCGCGCGTTTACCCGTCAGATGTTCCCGAAAGAGGACAAACAGCTGACGCAGACAATAAAAGCTGTCCCCATGTATAAAGCGGCAGAAGAGATCATCTCGGAGATCGCCGAAATTATCAGGAAGACGTCCATATACGCCTTTGGGCCGGCAGCGTCTGACGAAGCGAAAAACCCCGTAATAAGTTTTCTGAGGAAAATTGAAAAGTCGTTAGGCAAGAAGGGTCACAATCTCCATGCGAGGACTTACCTGGCGAAAGGCAACTGGCTGAAGAGGCTGAAGTCGGAAATAGGCAAAAGCCTGCCGGATTTTTATGAAGATGTGACCGGCCGTTTCGAGGGTCTGGACCATGACAAAAACAAGACCAGGATGGTTATTCGCCTACTGTCAAAAGACGGCAAAAGCTGTGAGAAAGAAAGGGCGGCGATCAGGGAATTTCTCGCGCAGAAGCTTCTTGAAGAAATAGACAAGGATACCAGGCGAGAAGCTTTAACTCTTGAGCAGAAGAAGGAGATGGCAAGCAGGATCATAGAGAAAAAGGTAAGATTCGTGGATGCCCATGCCAACGGAGCGCGGCACCTCAACCCCGTAATAGACCTCTTTACGGATATAACGGCCGTGGAATGCGACAGGTATGGCAAGGAAGACGGGTACCGGACAAAAGATTCGCCGCCGGATCATCTGACAGAAAGGTACAGGCGTCTTTTAAGAGTGTCCATTACCAACTACGACGAGCTGGTCAAAAAGTCGAAGAGCGAAAAAATAGAGGCGATACTGGCAACGATATTTTCGGGCAGGGCAGTCCTGGCGATAAAAGCGGTTAACTGGGAATCGATTAAAGACTGGAAGAGGGGCAACGATGAGCTGATGCGGTCGCTGTAGCAAATTTTGCTTTGCAAAATTTCCAGAGCAACCGAAAATCGATAATCGAAAATAGGCGGTACAGGTACAAAATAAACATGTAGGGGCAGGCCCCTGTGCCTGCCCTT
>JAUWWB010000160.1 GCA_030617085.1 Candidatus Omnitrophota bacterium | reverse complement strand
CTTTTCCGCCTTCGGCGGGCGCAGGCTAAAGCCTGCGGCTACATTTTTGGGGCTCTCGCCCTTTGCGGCTGAACTAAGGGCTTACACCCAGATAGGGCACAGTCGTCTAATCCACTTCCCTGAGCTAAAGGATTACGCGAAGCGAAGGATCTCATGCGTATCGCCCCTCTGAAAACGACGGGGCAGAGATTCTTCGCTTCGCTCAGAATGACGACTGGGAGGCAACCACTCCGAACTCCCCCTCGACTTCGCTCGGGACGGTTCAGGGGGTGGTGAGCCTGTCGAACCGCGAACCCCGAACCCCGAACTCCGAACTACGAACTATCCCCCGCCTCTTCCTTAAGCTCCGCAAGCATCGATAAAGCCTCGAGCGGGGTCAGGCGGTCTGTGTCGACGGCCTTTATCTTTTCGATGAGCGGATGTTCGCTCAAGGGGTCTTCAGAGAGGTCGAACTGTTTTCCCCCCGGAGCTTCATTTTCCGAAAAGCGCGAACGGACGTTTCCCATGAAGGAATCTTTCTGGAGATTCGCCAGGATCTCCCGCGCGCGCTTGACGACACCGGCGGGCATGCCGGCCAGCTTCGCCACGGATATCCCGAAACTCTCGTTGCAATTCCCTTCCTTCACCTTGTAAAGAAAGACGATCTCCTCCCCCCATTCCCGGACCGCGAGATGATAATTTTTGATACCGCGCGTGATGCCGGTCAGCTCCGTAAGCTCGTGATAATGCGTGGCGAACATCGTTTTGGCGCCCGGGATGCGGTGATGTATGAACTCTACGACGGCCCACGCGATGGAAACGCCGTCGAAAGTGCTGGTGCCCCTGCCTATCTCGTCCAGGATGATCAGGCTCCTACCGGTGGCGTTATTAAGTATATTCGCGGTTTCCAGCATCTCGACCATGAACGTGCTCATGCCCCGGTACAGCCTGTCCGAGGCTCCGACGCGCGTAAAGACCCTGTCTACCACCCCTATCTCGGCTTCGAGCGCGGGGACAAAGCTGCCCATCTGCGCCATGATCGTAATAAGCGCTACCTGCCGCATGAACGTCGATTTTCCCGCCATGTTCGACCCCGTGATTATGAAGATCCTGTTGTCGCCGGCATCCATGCGGACATCGTTCGGGACGAACTCCTTGTCCTTCATTATCTTTTCCAGAACCGGATGGCGCCCTTCCACGATACGCAGATCGCCCCCCGTATTCACCTCCGGACGGGAATACCGGTTTTTCACGGCCGCCTCGGCAAGCCCTGACAGCACGTCCAGATCGGCGATCCGGTCCGCCGCCCTCTTCAGGCGCTCTATCTCGGACCCGACCTTATCCCGCAGCCGGCAGAATATCTCGTATTCCCTGTTCTTTACGCGCTCCTGGGCTCCTATGATCCTCGACTCCTGCTCTTTAAGCCCCGGGGTAACGAACCTTTCCGCGTTGACAAGGGTCTGCTTGCGGATATAATCGGGTGGAACGGCCGCGAGGTTTGTTTTCGTGACCTCTATGTAATAGCCGAACACCTTGTTGAAACCGACCTTGAGCGAGCCGATGCCGGTCCTTTCGATCTCCCTTTTCTGGAGGCGCGCCACCCAGTCCTTGCCGCCGGCAACGAGGGTCCTCAGCTCGTCGACCCCGGGATCATATCCACCCTTTATCAAGCCGCCTTCTTTCAACGCGTTAGGCGGATCCTCGACGAGGCAGCTTTCTATCCATCCGGTCACATCCTTGAAATCGCCCAGCCCGAGAACGATATCTTTGAGCGCCGCGGGCATCCCGCCCGTGAGAACATCCCGCAGCTTCTCCGTGCTCCTGAGAGAAACGCCAAGCGCGATCATATCCCTGGCGCTGGCTGAGCCCATGCTTATCTTGTTGGAAAGCCGTTCGATATCGTATATACCTCCCAGAAAGCCCCTTACCTTGCCGCGGCGGTCCCCGTTATCGTGAAGATGCTGCACGGCGTCGAGCCGGTCATTTATCGCACCGGTGTCCAGGAGGGGGTTCAGCATCCATCTTTTGAGCCGCCTCTTCCCCATGGGCGTCTTCGTCTCATCAAGGACCTCAAGCAATGTGCCTTTCGACGAGAGGTCGTCCTGGTTCCGCACGAGCTCCAGATGGCGCTGAGAGTTCCTGTCAATGGCCATGAACTGGCTGGCGCGGTAGGAAGATATCACGTCGATGTTCCTGAGGGGGGATCTCTGCGTGTCTTTGAGGTATTTCAGAAGCGCTCCGGCCGCCCCTATGGCAAGGGTCAGATCGCCGCAGCCGAAGCCCTCAAGGCTTTCCACCATGAAATGGCGTTTGATATCTCTAAGGGATAAAGGAATATCGAACATCCAGTCGCCAGAGACGGTTACGGCCCCCAGGCTGACGTCCTTCAACTTCCGGCCCTGACTATAGCCTCACCGAGTGGATGCTCCGACCCACGCTCAGCTGAGGCTGCCAGCCGGAGAACCTCTTCTTGGGAAGAAGAGGGGATGGTGATTACATCGGTTACCTTGGGCTCGCCCTGGGTCAGAGTGCCTGTCTTATCCAGCAGTACAGTTCTTATCTTGTGAGACCTTTCTAGTGCCTCGGCACTCCTGATAAGAACGCCATTCTCGGCTCCTTTCCCGGTACCTACCATAATCGCTGTTGGCGTCGCTAGGCCCAGGGCGCAGGGACAGGCAATAATGAGCACGGCGACAAAGTTGAGAAGGGCGAAGGTGAGG
>JAUWWB010000030.1 GCA_030617085.1 Candidatus Omnitrophota bacterium | reverse complement strand
GCGCGCCCTTGGTATTCAGCGTCCCCTCGAACTTCCCGTTGATCCTGAGGTTAACCGGATCATTAAAACGGAGGGTCCCTTGCATGCTCGCGCTCACGTCCAGCACTTTCTCCTCAGTCTGCCTTCTGGCATCCGCCTTCTTCTTCCTCATCATCGGCCTCCTTTTTAGATAAATAGTAAATAGTGAACAGTGAAATCCGAACCCGTACCACTCTGTTCGCAGGGGAAAGGGCAGGCACAGGGGCCTGCCCCTACATTTTACTCCGAACTCCGAACTCCCAACTCCGAACTAAAAACTACCGCCAGCAAACATTATCCACTCCCGGGAGAGAAGAGATCTCGGATATGATGTCCTTATGGTAGACGCGCGGTATTATCAGGTCGAAAACAAGATCCATCATGTTTTCACTCTCGTCCACTTCGGAAGAGACCCGCTTTATCCTGCCGCCGTAAGCTTTGATGATACTTTTTATATCCCCCGCGCCGGTGCCAGCGTCCGTTCTCAGGCTGACGCTCAGCTTTTCCACGTGCTTCTTTAACCCCATGCGCCCTTCCAGGCGTGAAAGGAAAAGGATCGAGAGGCACACGACGGTGGCGATTCCCGCCGCCTCGTATATGCCGGCGCCGACGGCCAGGCCTATCGCGGCGACGGCCCATATGCTCGCCGCGGTAGTCAGGCCGCGGACGGAAGCGCCGTACCTTATTATGGCGCCCGCCCCGAGAAAACCGATACCGGTCACCACCCCGGCGGCTATTCGCGAAGGGTCAAACACTCCCACGTGACCGTATTTCACGGCCACAAGGAGCGACGTAATCATGAAAAGCGCCGACCCTGTGCAGACCAGAATATGCGTCCGCAACCCGGCGACACAGCCGTGGATCTCCCGCTCCATGCCAATAAGCCCGCCACAAAAGGCCGCCACCAAGATCCGCAATAGTATCGTAAGACTCGACATGCCAGATCCTCCCTTCCTTCGCTTTTGAATCACGATCAAAACCCGCCGGGCATGGCGTTCATGAACAGGTCCGCTTCCTCGCCCATCTTAAAGAGCCCCTCTCCCAGCGCCGCGATCATCGCGGCGTTGTCGGCGCAGTATTCCCTGCGCGGCAGGTAAAGCTCGACCCCTTCTTCGGCGCAGCGCGAGGCCAGCCTCCGGCGAAGAGCTTCGTTGTTGATCACACCGCCCCCGGCGGCAAGGATCCTGGCTCCCGTGAACCGCAGCGCCCTGGCGATCTTTTTATCAATGACATCTATTACCGCTTCCTGGAATGAAAAGCATATCCTGTCTTTTTCATATTCGGTCCTGGCGCAATCCCGCCAGTAATAAAAAACAGCCGTCTTTATCCCGCTGAAGCTGAAATCCAGGTCTTTTTCGTCCTTGAGAAGGGCCCGGGGAAACCTGATGCCGCCGGCGCCGGTAAAGCGGGCGGCCCTTTTCTCCACGACCGGCCCCCCGGGATACCCGAGATCGAGTATTTTGGCCACCTTGTCAAAAGCTTCGCCTACGGCGTCGTCCTTTGTCCGCCCGATAACGGAAAGATCGTTCAATCCCCTGCAGACATATATGCTGGTATGGCCCCCTGAGACCACCATCCCGATAAAAGGAAACATGTCCCCGGGTGCGCCCCGGCCGCCTTCGTCCAGAAAGCACGATAAGATATGCGCGTGCAGATGGTTTACGCCGACCAGTGGTATCTTCCCGGCGAAGCTGATCGCCTTGGCGAACGCCATGCCGGTAAGCAGGGACCCGGGAAGCCCCGGCCCCCGCGTAACGGCTACGCAGTCGACATCATCTATAGTCCGGCGCGCGTCCTTTAAGGCCTCCTCCAGCACCGAATAGATATATTCGACATGGAACCGCGACGCTATCTCGGGGACTACCCCGCCGTAACGCGCGTGAAGGTGGACACTCGAAGACACCTCGCTCGAAAGAACCCGCCCGTCCTCAACCAGCGCCACCGCCGTCTCGTCACAAGAAGTCTCTATGCCCAGTGTTATCATTTGTCCGAGTAGGGGCACGATGCACCGTGCCCTACTCCCTCCCCTCCGTCATCAATTCCGACAGCACCACGAACCGTATACCCTTTTCCCTCATCTTCGGGATGGCCCGGCGCAGGACATCGATGGTCACGCCGCGGTCGTGGCCTATCGCCACCGCGCGCCCCCCGGCGAGAGCCATCCGCTCGAGCGTCTCCAGCTGTCCGATAATATATTCCTCCTCGAGCACGTTATCGATGAAAATATCTCTTCTGGCGTAAGGGACCGCCCTCTCCAGCGCCGCGCGCTTACATACCGAGCGCGCCGTGGTAAAAGAATCAAGGAAAAACATGCCTCTCTTTCCCAGATCGTCGAGCACGACCGTCATCAGCCGGATGTCTTCAGTGGCTTTTGACCCCATGTGGTTTGATACGCCTACGGCCGTGGGAACGGAAAGAAACGCTTTCTCTATGACCTTGCTTACGGCCGCCTCGTCCATGTCAGGGCCGATCGTATCCCGCTCCAGACGCGCCGTTTCGCCTTTCGGCTCCATGGGCAGGTGCAGGATCACCTCCGTGCCGTTCTCTTCCGCGAAGGAGCACGCCGATCCCGAGCACGGGGCGTTCGGAAGGACCGCCATGGTGAACGCGGCGCCCATGTCCCTTAAGGCTTCAAGGTTTTTCTCCGTGTAACCGAAATCGTCCAGCACCAGTGCGACCACGGCCGACTCTTTATGCGGCGCCGGCTCTTCAGCCTTTGAGCCGGCCTTTCTCATAACACCCGCCCGGAAGCTGAATACCGCGAGGATGACAGCCGCCAGCGCGATTACAGCCAGCACGGCCGGCCGGCGGTGCGGCCGGCCGCCGTTTTTCCCTGGCACGAAGGCGTAACCGTGAATATTATTATCGCTCTTCCCGGACATCTTCCTCTCCGGCCGGACGGAAGGCTTTTTGGCGCTCCTCGAAGATCCGGACCCCCTTGAGGACGTTTACCGCCGTTTTTACCTGGTTGTCATATTCCTGAAGTTCTTTCAGGGCTTCTTCCTCTTTTTCCTTTTTCCTTTTCTCCACCTTCTCGAAGATCTCGGTCTTTTTCTTATCTTTTTCCTTTACTCTCTCCGGCGCCGCCTTCATCAGTTCCACGTATATGTCCGGCGCGACCCCTTCATCCATTATCTTCTTTCCCGAAGGAGTAAAATATGCCGCGGTCGTCAGGCGGAGGGCCGATCTGTCCTTAAGCGGGATAACGGTCTGGACGGACCCTTTCCCGAACGTGGCGGAGCCGATCACGAGGCCCCGCTTATTGTCCTTTACCGCGCCGGCGAAGATCTCGGCGGCGCTGGCGGACCCCCTGTTCACGAGAACAGCCAGGCGCATGTCGCCAAAAGCCGATCTCTTTTTAGCCCTGAATTCCGTTTTTTTCGCGGGGTCCCGGCCTTCGGTGTACACTACCATCGTCCCGGGCTCAAGAAACAGGTCCGCGACATCTACTGCAGCGTCAAGGAGACCCCCGGGATTGTTCCTGAGGTCGAGGATAAGGCTTTTCGCGCCGTTTTTCCTAAGCTTCTTTATCTCCCGGGCCAGGTCCTGCGCGGTCCGTTCCTGGAACTCGAGGATCTTCACGTAGCCGATATCATCTTCTATGATCGCGGCGTCCTTGACGCTTTTCACTTTAATGATGGCCCGCGTTATCGTAAACTCCAGCGCCTCCTCGACGCCTTCACGGACAACGGTGATATCGACCTTCGTCCCCGGGTTCCCCCGCATCTTTTTCACCGCCTCGTTAAGGGTCATATCCCGCGTTATCTGGCCGTCGACCTTGACGATCTTATCGCCCGACTGGATCCCCGCCGTGAACGCGGGCGTATCCTCGATCGGGGAGATAACGGTAAGCACGCCTTCCCGTATGCCTATCTCTATACCGATCCCGCCGAACTCCCCCTTTGTCTCCTCCGTGATCTCCTTGAAACTTTCCGGGTCCAGGAACTGGCTGTATCCGTCAAGGGTGTCCATCATCCCCTTGATGGCCCCGTACACCAGGTCCTTTGCCTTGACCGGCTCCACGTAATCGGCGCTTATAAGGGTGATCGAATCCGCGAAAAGCCGGACCTGCCTGAACAGCTCCTTGCTGTCATCCATGATAGTGGCAGCGAGGCCCGCCCGCCCGGCAAAAACAACCCCGGCGAATAATACCATGAACGACAACAATATCCTAAATTTCCTTTTCATGAGACCCCTTTTGTAACGGCATCCTGAGCTCCCTGCTCTCACACCTACTTCGCAGGGCAAAGGGCAGGCACGGGGGCCTGCCCCTACATTTTTCTCCGAACTCCGAACTCCGAACTCCGAACTCCGAACTACGAACTAACCCAGCTTCCTCCGCAGCATCTCCCCCGCGAGCTTCGGGTTCGCCTTGCCCTTTGTCGCTTTCATGACCTGGCCTACGAGGAAACTGAGGGCGGCTGTCTTTCCGCTCTTGTAGTCGGTAACCGACCTTTCGTTCTCAGCGATCACCTTCTCAACGATGCCTTCCAGCGCCCCTTCGTCGGAAACCTGCTCAAGGCCTTTTTTCCTGACTATCGCCGCGGGGTCCTTCCCTGTCTCGATGCAGGCCTCGAGCACATCCTTCCCCGAGATGCCGCTTATAAACTCATCGTCCACCATCTTGATCAGCTTCGCGAGGTCACCGGGCTTTAAGTTAAGGCCCCTGATATCCGTCCCCCGCTCGTTCATGTGCCGCATTATCTCGCCTTTTATCCAGTTGCAGACCACCCGGGGCTTGTCGAAACATCCGGCAACCTGTTCGAAAAAATCCGCTATGTCCTTCTCTGATATGAGGACCTCCACATCCTTCTCGCCCAGCTTGTATTGCCGGCTGAACCTCAGCGCCCTTTCGCGGGGCATCTCAGGCATGGACGCGCGCATCTCTTCCACCAGATCGGCGCGGACCTCGAACGGGACAAGGTCGGGTTCGGGGAAATACCGGTAATCCTGCGCTTCTTCCTTCACCCTCATGGAAACGGTCACGTTCTTTTTTTCGTCCCACAGCCGCGTTTCCTGGACGATCTTCTCGCCGTCATCCAGCAGTCCCGCCTGCCTCTCTTCCTCAAAAGCGAGAGCGTCCCTGACCGCCTTGAAAGAATTCAGGTTCTTTATCTCCACCTTACTGCCGAACCCCGGGGCGCCTTTTTCCCTCAGCGATATGTTCGCGTCGCACCTGAGGCTTCCCTCCTCCATGTTGCAATCCGATACTTCCAGATACTTTATGATCTGCTTCAGGGTTACCAGGTACCTGTGCGCTTCTTCAGGCGTCCTGATATCCGGCTCCGAGACGATCTCAAGCAGTGGAGTCCCGGTCCGGTTAAGGTCCACGTAGCTGAAAGGCAGCCCCGGATCGTGCAGAAGCTTGCCCGCGTCCTCTTCAAGGTGGGCCCGCGTGACCCTTATGTCCGTGGTGTTGCCGTCTTCGGCGACGATGGTCACCTTGCCGTCGTATGCCAGCGGCATGTCATGCTGGCTGATCTGGTAGTTCTTGGGAAGGTCGGGATAATAATAGTTCTTCCGGTCAAACTTTACCGTTTTCTGGATATCGCAGCCGAGCGCGAGGGCGACCTTTATCACGTACTTAAAAGCTTTCCTGTTCAGCACGGGCAGCACCCCGGGAAGCCCGAGGCACACCGGGCACACCTGCGTATTGGGCCTGGCCCCGAAAGCCGTACTGCACCCGCAGAACACCTTCGTCTTCGTTGCCAGCTGAACATGCACCTCCAGCCCGATGACTGTCTCGTATTTGTTGCTCATTATGCCTCGTTGCTCCGCAGGCTAAAGGGCAGGCACAGGGGCCTGCCCCTACGTGTTATAACCCTTCCGGCCTGAGCTTATGATGCTCGGTGTTCCTCTCGAAAGCGCTTGCCGCCCTTATGAGGGTCTCTTCGTTGAAGGGGGCGGCCATTAGCTGAAGGCCTACGGGCAGGCCGTTCTCCCCCGGGCCGCACGGGACGGAGATCGCCGGCAGACCCGCGAGGTTCGCGGGGATGGTGAATATGTCCGACAGATACATCGTCAGAGGATCATCCACGCGTTCGCCGATCTTGAAAGCTGTTGTAGGTGAAGTAGGCGTCAGTATGCAATCGCATGCCTTGAACGCTTCGCGGAAATCGTCGGCGATCCTGGTCCTCACCTTCTGCGCCTTCAGATAATAGGCCTCATAATAGCCGCTGCTCAGGGAATAGGTCCCCAGAAGGATCCTCCTCTTTGCCTCCTCTCCAAGACCCGCGTTCCTGCTGGCGGTATACAATTCTTCAAGCCCGCCCGGACCCGGGCTTCTGTAACCGTAATGGACACCGTCATACCGCGCGAGGTTGGAGCTCGCTTCGGCGGGAGCGATTATGTAATAACAGCTAACGGCGTATTTTGTATGCGGCAGGGATATGTCGACCGTCCTGGCCCCGAGGTCCCTGAAGACCTTGATGGCCTCGTCGATCCGGGATCTCACGCCTTCGGCGATGCCCGCCCGGAAATATTCCCCGGGTATGCCGATCGTCAGTCCGCCTGTTTCTTCGGACAGGCTTTCGGTATAGCGCGGGACCTCCATGTTGACCGAAGTCGAATCCCTGTTGTCGTACCCCGATATGACTTCGAGAATAGCGGCGCAGTCGGCAACGTTACGCGTTATCGGCCCGATCTGGTCAAGGCTGGAGGCGAACGCGATAAGCCCGTAGCGCGAAACGCGGCCATAGGTCGGCTTGAAACCCACGACGCCGCACATCGCGGCGGGCTGCCGTATCGACCCGCCGGTATCCGACCCCAGCGCGGCGGTCACTTCCCCGCTCGCGACGGCGGCGGCCGAACCGCCGCTCGACCCTCCGGGAATACGCGAAGTGTCCCACGGGTTCCTTGTCGGGCCGTAACAGGACGTCTCGCAGGAAGAGCCGAAAGCGAATTCATCCATGTTGGCCCCGCCGATCAAAAGCGCCCCTTCCGCTGACAGCTTTTCGACCACGGCGGCGCTGTACGGCGGACGGAAGCCTTCAAGTATGCGCGAGGCGCATGTGGTAAGCTCGCCCTTCGCGCAGATGTTATCCTTGATAGCCACGGGGACGCCGTATAACCGGCCCTTTTTCCCGGCTTTTTCAAGCCCGGACGCCCGCCGCGCGATACGTTCCGCGTCAATACGCGCGAACGCCCTTACATCGGCGTCTATTGAAGAGATCCTGTCCGTCAGAAACCGGGCCGCGTCCGCCAGGGACCCCGTCCTTCCTTTCAGCCACCGCTTGAAGCCGTCTATGCTTGAGAGAATATCTTCCATCTTACGCTTCTTTTATGATCCTGGGGACCTTGAAGAACCCGTCCTTTTTTTCGGGAGCGTTGCTTAAGGCCTCCTCCGGCGAAAGGGACACCCCCGGCTCGTCCTCGCGAAACACGTTTTTCATCGACGAAAGAACGTGCGAAGTCGGCGGGACGCCTTCGGTATCGACCTCGTTCAACTGCTCGATATACTCCAGGATCGCCGAAAGCTGCCCACGGAACATGGTAACGTCCTTCTCATCAAGCCGCAACCGCGAAAGCCGCGCCACATACCGCACATCATCCTCAGTGATCACCTTTTTCCTGCCGGTGTTTTCCATATCACATTTAAAGTATCATATTAATATTTAAAAGTCAATGCGGCACAACAGGTGGTCGATGAAATAGTTCGGAGTTCAGAGTTCGGGGTTCGGAGTAGGGCCACGGGTCACGGGTCACGGGTCACGGGTCACGCAAATCCCGCACTTTTATGCGAACACCTGCATACGATACATCCTGCGCAATTCCCCGCACTTCATCGGCTCTGCCGGACGCAACCTGAACAACGTGTAAACCAACTCATAAGCTTCATTTGGAATATCCCTATCCATAACCTCGAAATATGGGCTATCTTGAAGTATAAACCTTTCTTCAACTGATAAACGAAGTGCCGCTGTAATTATATCAACAACAGGCAGATACGATTTATCCGTTATCATCGACCTGTCCACTGCAAATAGATGTCTTGCACATCCGTGTACGAGTTTAACATTTGTTTCATTCATTATCGCCACATCCACATTTCCATCGCGATTGTACCGTCCGCCCATTTTTACGATCTCATCTGCATCCAATACCTGAAGTTCAATATTATGTTTTCTCATATACCGTTTGAGAGACGTTATGAGTGGATTTAACACATCCCTGCTCATGCCCTCTTGATAGAGCCACGCTTTGTCTATTGCCACCACAAGCGGCTGCCGTTCCTCGTCCGAAGATAACGCCTTGATAGTATCGTCGAGTGCCACCTTCCAGTCGTAATTAGCTGCTTCTATTGCAAGTATTTCTTCTTTTATCCCATCATCCTCGTCATATTCATCGTCTTCAGTTATTCCAAGCCACCTTAAATGACGGTCTGAAGTATACACCCATCTCACAGTGTTTAGAAGTTTCCAATCAATGAACTTAATATCCTGGATATTATTTTGCTTATCATACTTTACAAGTATGTTGCCTTTATGCAGGTGGTTATGATAATACCCTTGTCCGAATGTTTTTCGGATAGCATCACGCAATAGTTTCTTATCTTTCTCGGTGACAGAATCTCTGACTTTCTCATACCCCATATCGCCGAGATACAATTCATAAACAATGGCTTCGGATGTTGTCTCTCCTTCATCACCAATAAATGTAGGCACGCAATACTCGTTGGCATGTTCATCAAAAAACTTCCGCAACCGTTGCGCCACTTTTCCTTTGGCATCGTTGATATGTTTCTCAATAACAGCTAACCCATTAGGATGTCTATAAAGATTGTTGTCTCCCACTTTTTCGTGAGAAAATGTAAAGTTTTTCATACCGTTATCTTCGATGTCCTTGCGTAGTTCATCAATACGAGGGTCGCTCCATATTGGATCACTTTCGGCGAAGGACCGAAGGTCAAGTGGATATTCCTCGTCTTCTGTTATCCCGAGCCATCCCAAACATCTATCTGACTGACCCGGTCTTTTCTCATCATCCAGACATTTCCAGTCAATGAACTTAATATCCTGAATACCTTTTCGCTTATCATACTTGACGAAAATATTGCGTTCGTGCAGGTGGTTATGATAATATCCACGCCCAAACGTTTTTCGGACGGCGAAACGTAACAATTCCCTGTCATTCTTAGTAAGGCAAGCGACCTCGTCAACCATTTTGTATCCCATATCACCGAGAT
>JAUWWB010000037.1 GCA_030617085.1 Candidatus Omnitrophota bacterium | reverse complement strand
CTTCCGATGTCTCATATGTTATCCTCTCATGCTGATAATCGTAATTTATAGTAATTTGTAGTAATTTGTTGTTATTTATTGCCTAAAGAATGCAACCACTGCCCAATTGCACCCGCCAGTATCACCATCAATTACCATAAATTACCATCAATTACTATCAATTACCATCAATTACTATCAATTACCATCAATTACAGTAATTCAATATGCCCTGCTATTCCGCGCTCTTCTCTTCCTCCATACCCAGATGAAGCCCCATTGACGCGAGGACCTCGTTGATCTCCTTCAGTGACTTTTTGCCGAAATTCTTGTACTTAAGCATTTCTGCTTCTTTTTTGTTCACCAGGTCGCCTATCGTCCGTATGTCCGCCTCGGCAAGGCAATTCGAACTCCTCACGGACAGTTCAAGCTCGGAAATAGGTTTGGTCAGTTTTTTCTGGAGCTCTGCCCTGGCCCTGGTTTCCTCTTCTTCCTCCCCTATTTCCTCTGGCAGCTTGCCTATGCTGAGGAACACGTCGAGGTGCCTCTGCAGTATATTGGCGGCATACATGATAGTGTCCTTCGGCTCCATGCTGCCGTCAGTGAATATCGCAAGGATAAGTTTATCGTAATCGGTGATCTGTCCCACCCTCGTGTTTTCGACGTCGAGATTAACCCTTTTCACGGGTGAAAACAGCGAGTCGACCGCGATAACGCCTACGGGGTCACCGGGGGTCTTGTTCTTTTCCGACGTGACATAACCCCGGCCGCGTTCGACCTTCATCTCTATTTCGAACGTGGTATCTTCCGTCAGCGTCGCGATATGGTGGTCCGGATTTATTATCTCGACCGTCTCATCCGTCTTGATATCAGCGGCCTTGACCTCGCCTTTTTTGCTCACGCTGAGGAACATCGGCTTCGGCTCCTTGAAATGGGACCTCAGGACCAGTCCTTTTACGTTCATGATCAGCTGTGTTATATCCTCATAAACACCGGGGATGGTCGCAAATTCATGCAGCGCACCCTCTATCTTGATCTGCGTCACGGCGGTCCCCTCTATGGACGAAAGCAGGATCCTCCGCAGGGAATTCCCGATCGTCACGCCGTACCCCTTTTCGAAAGGTTCCGCGACGACCTTCCCGTAAGTCGGGGTATATGTCTCTTCGTCAAATGCTATCCTTTTGGGCAGTTCAAAATTTTTCAGTTTCATTCCCATCGCGCATATCCTCCTTATGAGAGTTACTTCGAATACAATTCGACGATAAGGCTTTCTTCTATGACCATGCCGATGTCACTCTTTGTCGGCAGTCTTTTTACCCTGGCGGCGAGGTTTTCGTCCGAAACCTCGAGCCACTCCGGCACGCCGCGGTCCTCAAGTATCTTCGCGGTTTCCTTGATCGCTTTTAACTGTTCATCCGACCCTGCCATCACTATCTCGTCCCCCGGCTTGACCAGATACGACGCGATATTGACCTTCTGGCCGTTGACTTTCACGAACCTGTGTCCTACAAGCTGACGCGCCGCGGCACGGGACCCGGCGAAACGGGTCCTGTAAACCAAATTGTCAAGCCGCCTTTCTAGAAGCTGCAGGAGGACTTCGCCTGTCGCCCCCCTGGCCCTTTCGGCTTGCTTGAAATAGTTCTTGAACTGGCACTCGAGCACTCCGTAGATCCTCTTGGCTTTTTGCTTTTCCCTCAGCTGGATCGCGTAGTTCGAAGGCTTTCTCCTCTTTCTCATCTGCCCGTGCTCACCGGGCGCGTATTCGCGCCTGGCAAAAGCGCATTTGTCGGAAGTACACTTTGTCCCTTTCAGGAACAGCTTCTCACCTTCCCTGCGGCAAAGCCGACACGATGCTGTAGTAAGTCTGGCCATGTATGTTTGCTCCTTATGGTTGGCACGGTGCACGGAGCACGGTGCATGGGGCATGGGGTTTTGAATTTCTGACCCCGTGCTCCATGCTCCATGCCCCTTGCCCCGTTATATTCTCCTGCGCTTCTTCGGCCTGCACCCGTTATGCGGTGTCGGGGTCAGGTCCATTATGGCGCGAATGCTAAGGCCCTCGGACCTGATGCTTCTCACCGCGCTTTCCTTACCGGAACCCGGGCCCCTGAGAACCACCTCGACTTCCCTCAAGCCATGGGCCTTTGCCTTCCTGGCAACGTCCTTGGCCGCCACGTTAGCCGCGAAAGGCGTGGACTTCCTGGACCCCTTAAACCCGACGGTTCCGGGCGAACTCCAGCACAGGACCTTGCCGCTCGTATCCGTAACGGTCACGATGGTGTTATTAAACGTCGCGTGAACGAATATCTTCCCGCTGGACACCTTCCTTAGTATCTTTTTACGCCTTCTAGCCTTAGTCTTTTTCTGCACCTTCTACCTCTCTCCTTCAGTTTCTTTTGCCCTGAACCACATAGGGTTCAGGGCAACCCCAAACCCAACGTGGTTTGGGGTTGTCATTTGTCATTATTTCGTCATCGCCTTCCTCGCCGCCCTATCCTTAAAAGCCCCTATCGTCCTTTTCGGGCCTTTCCGCGTCCTCGAATTAGTCTTGGTCCTCTGGCCGCGCGCGGGGAGGTTCCTTTTATGCCTGAGCCCCCTGTACGATCCTATGCTCATCAGCCTCTTAACATTGCCGATCTGCAGTCTGCGCAGATCGCCTTCGACCTGGTAGGACTCCTGGATAAACAGCGTGATGGCCGTGACTTCCTGCTCCTCAAGGTCCTTAGCCCTTTTGTCCGGCGAAACACCGACTTCGTTCAGTATTTCCCTTGAGCGCGTCAGCCCTATCCCGTAAATATAAGTTAGAGCCACTTCGATCCGCTTATCCTTCGGTATATCTACACCTATGATCCTTGGCATGTCTTTCTCCTTCTGAAAGCCCTTTCTTTAGGTTATAGGTTTTAGGTGTTAGGTTTTAGGTTCTAGGGCTGAAGCCCCCCCTGGCTGCCTCGCCCCATACCTAAAACCTAACACCTAACACCTAAAACCTTTTCCTCACCCCTGCCTCTGCTTGTGCTTCGGATTCTTGCAAATCACCCTTACTACGCCTTTTCTTTTCACGATCTTGCAGTCCGCGCACATCTTTCTCACACTTGGTCTTACTTTCATGGCTACTTTTCTCTTTGTGTTATCCTACCCCTGTCCAGGTCGTACGGCGACAGCTCAACGGTTACCTTATCGCCCGGCACGATCCGGATAAAATACATCCTCATTTTTCCCGAAACATGAGCGAGCACGATGTGGCCGTTTTCCAGCCGCACCTTGAACATGGCATTCGGCAGGCACTCCACTATCTCGCCTGCAGCAACGATCGGTTCTTCTTTTGGACTCATGTTATTATCTCCGCTTTCTTTCGTCCGACTATGACGGTGTCCTCAAAATGGGCCGACAGCTTTCCGTCCGTGGTCACGGCCGTCCAGCCGTCCGGCAGTATCCTGACATTCCGGGTACCGGCGTTGACCATCGGCTCAATGGCTAGGACAAGCCCTTCCTTGAGGACGGGGCCCTTGCCTTTTTCACCCCAGTTCGGCACCTCCGGCGACTCGTGAAGGCGCTTTCCTATCCCGTGGCCAACGAACGTCCTGACCTCTTCAAGCCCTTCCCTCCGGGCTACGGACTGAATGGCGTTCGATATGTCCGAGACCCTGTTACCGGCGACTGCCTTTTTTATCCCTTCCGACAGGCTTTCTCTGGTGATCTCAACCAGGCGGTTCGCGGCCGGGCTGATCTTCCCTACGGCGAACGTCCTCGCCCCATCAGTAAAATATCCGTTCTTCCTAACCCCTACGTCTATCCCTACGATATCGCCTTCGGCAAGGATGACCTCATCCGACGGTATTCCGTGAACCACGACCTCGTTGACCGAGGCGCATATCGAAGCGGGGTATTCCCTATAACCCTTGAACGCGGGCTCCGCTCCCCGGCTGCGGATAACCTCCTCTATCTGCCGGTCCAGCTCCGCGGTAGAAAGGCCTTCTCTTATTATCTTTTTCGCGAGAGAAAATATCTCCCTTACGATCCTTCCGGATTCCCGTATCTTGCGGAGGTCCTCATCCCTCGTAAGGATCGTCATCGATCAGGCCTTCGCTTCGTAGAAAGCTGTCTATATCTTCAAAGAGCTGTTCGGCCGTGCGGTCACCGCTAAACTCCCGCAGCAGGCCTTTTTCCTCGTAATACGCGATGAGGTCTTTCGTGCGCTGTTCGTACACAGAAAACCTGTTCCTTACCGTTTCAGGCCTGTCGTCGGCGCGCTGTATAAGCCCCACGGCGCACGTGTCGCAGATCCCCTCTTTTTTCGGGGGGATATTCGTCACATGGTAATTTCTCCCGCACCTCGGGCATACCAGGCGGCCCGAAAGCCTTTTTACGGCCACTTCCTCGGACGTTTTGAAATACAGCACCGCGTCCAGGGACCGGTTCCCGCTGTTCAACAGTTCGTCAAGCGATCCCGCCTGAGTCCGGGTCCGGGGATAACCGTCAAGGATAACCCCGTACGCGGCATCCGGCTTACTCATGCGGTCGATGACGGTCCGGGTCACTATCTTATCAGGCACGAGCTCCCCGGAGTTCATGTAGCGCTGGATCTCTTTTCCAAGCTCGCTGCCTTTCTTTACCGCCTCGCGAAGCATGTCTCCCGTGGAAATGTGCAGAAAGCGGTACGCCTTGACCATGAATCCGGCCAGCGTCCCCTTACCCGCGCCGGGCGGGCCCAGAAGGACCAGGTTGATCTGTCCCTCTTTCGTCATCCCAACCGCCCCCTTACTCTTCCCTTTTTCATGAATCCCTCGTAATGGCGCATGAGCATATGCGACTCGATCTGCCTCATGGTATCCAGCATTACACCCACGATGATCAACAGCCCCGTCCCGCCGAAAAAGCTGGCAACAAGAAAAGGGATACCGATCTGGCTGTTGATAACGCCCGGCAGGACCGCTATGATCGTAAGGAAAATGGCCCCCGGCAGCGTTATCCGGGTCATTATAAAATCCAGGTGCTCCGCGGTCTGCCGGCCCGGCCTTATGCCCGGGACGAACCCCCCGAACCTTTTCATGTTATTGGCCATGTCAACCGGGTTGAATGTAATAGCCGCGTAAAAGTAGCAGAAAAAAAGTATAAGCAGCGAATACATAACGTAGTACAGCGGCCTTCCCATCATCAGAGAGCCCGCCAGGCTCTGCAGGGCCCTGTTCGGGATAAACCCGGCAATGGTCGCCGGGAACAATATGATCGACTGCGCGAAGATGATCGGTATTACTCCGCTCTGGTTGACCCTGAGTGGTATATACGTGCTCTGTCCCCCGTACATCCTCCGGCCGACAACCCTTTTAGCGTACTGGATCGGTATCTTTCTCTGCCCCTGGGTGATGAGGACTACCGCCACGATAACCCCTATGAACATTAAGCCGAGAAAAACGAGCTTGAACGCGTCTATCTGGGCCTCTCCGCGGACGCCCGCACCGGTCAGCGAAACAAGCTGTATCACCGCCGCGGGCAGCCTCGAGATAATACCGGCAGTGATTATCAGGGAAATGCCGTTGCCGATGCCCTTCTCCTGTATCTGTTCGCCGAGCCACATGATAAACGCGGTCCCGGTAGTAAGGGTGATCACCGTCAGCAGCCGGAACCACCAGCCGGGAAACTGGACTATCTGCATGCCCTGAAAATGCGCGGGGTTCTCCAGCCACATGGCGATGAAAAACGACTGTATGACGGACAGAACAACGGTTCCGTACCTTGTATACTGTGTTATCGCTTTGCGGCCTTCCTCGCCCTGCCTGGCAAGGCGCTCCAGGGCGGGAACAACGGTCGTCAAAAGCTGCAGGATGATCGAAGCGGAAATGTAAGGCATGATGCCGAGGGCAAATATGGTCAGTTTTTGCATCGCGCCCCCGGAAAACATGTTCATTATGCCGAGCAGCGTCCCGCCCTGTGTCCTGGCAATGTTGTCAAAGAACTGCGCCAGGCGGGCCCCGTCTATGCCGGGCGTCGGCACAAAAGCCCCGATCCTGTACACCGCCACCAGCCCGAGCGTGAACAGCACCTTCTTTTTCAGATCCGGTATCTTAAAAATATTCGCGAACGCTTCAAACACCTCTTACTCCTCACCTATCACCTAAAACCTATCACCTAACACCTAAACCAACTCCACCTTCCCCCCCGCCTCTTCAATGCTCTTCCTGGCGGAAGCGGAGAACGAGTTGGCCTTTACCGTTATCGCCTTGCGCAATTTTCCCTTGCCCAGAACCTTGAACGGCAGCCTCTTTTTCCTGAGGATCCTGTTGGCGATCAAAAAATCCTTGTCAATGACCATCCCTTCCTCGACCAGATCGGCCTTCTGCAAAGTGGCGATGTTGACGATGCTAATTTCCCTTCTGAACTTGTTCGTGAAGCCTCGTTTCGGAACACGCCTGATGAACGGCATCTGCCCGCCTTCAAATCCCGGGGTGTATGTGCCTCCCCCGGACCTGGACTTCGCGCCTTTATGGCCGCGTCCGCTGGTCTTCCCGCGCCCCGACCCGATACCGCGCCCCTTGCGCTTACTGTTCCCCTTAATGTCCCGTGGCTTCCCTATATCCTCTGTCTTCAAAACCATCTTTAGCACCTCTTCGTAAATCCGTTTCAATCCGTGTCCTCTATCTTCTCCGCAACCGCAGCCCCTTGAACCCCTCCATGGTAGCCCTGACGACGTTTATGGCGTTCCTGGAACCGAGGCTCTTCGCGAGGATGTTCTTGATCCCTGCCGCGTCGCACAGGGCCCTCACCGGCCCGCCGGCGATCACTCCGGTACCCGGCCCGGCAGGTTTCAGGAGCACCCTTGACGCCTTAAACTCACCTATGACTTCATGTGGGATCGTATCCCCCCGCATGTTTACCTTAAAAAGATTTCGATTTGCTTTTACCGTCCCCTTCTTTATCGCTCCAACCACTTCGTTGGATTTCCCGAAGCCTATGCCAACGCGGCCTTTTCCGTCACCGGTGACGACCAGGGCGCTGAACGAGAAGTTCTTGCCGCCCTTGACGACTTTGGATACCCTGTTTATCTTTACAACGCGCTCTATACCCTCACCTTCGCCCTTCTCCGCCGCTTTCCGGCGGACCGGAGCTCCCCGCTTCTTCCTTCCGGTTTTCCTGGCTTCCTTCGGGGCGCCTTCCCTGCCCGGAGCCGCCGCTTCTTTCCGCTCAGGCGCGCCTATATCCTTCTTTTCCTCGTTCGGCATCCGTCCTCCTGTTCCTGCTGATAAATTAATACCAACTACAATCAATTACCATCAATTACAATCAATCACCACAAATTATTGAAATTCCGTTACAATTAAATATGCTCTCTATCACCCACTAAAACTGCAGTCCACCCTTCCTGGCCGCGTCGGCCAGGGCCTTTACAACGCCGTGGTAACGATAGCCGGATCTGTCAAACACGACTTTCTCTATCCCTTTTTCGGCAGCGGCCCTGGCTATCCCATCTCCAAGCGCCCGGGCAAAGTTCATGTTCTTGCGCGTATAGGCGTTCATCTTTTCCCCTGTCCCCAGCCCCCCGGTAGACAAACCGCATAACGTCCTGCCCTCCACATCGTCGATGATCTGCACGTAAATGGTCCTGTTGCTCTTGTGCACGCACATCCGGGGCCTTTCGGGGATCCCGATAATCTTTTTCCTTATCGATTTCTTACGCCTGTTCCTTCTTTCTATCTTATCCATCTCGTTCCCTTATTTAATAATTCACGCAATTCAACAAAAATAATCCGTGTAAATCCGCGTTAAGCTATGCTCTTGCCCTGCTTCTGCCTTACATACTCACCTTCGCGCCTGATGCCCTTGCCCTTATAGGGTTCCGGGGGATAGTAATCCCGTATCTCCGCCGCGACCGCGCCGACTTTCTGCTTGTCTATACCTTTCACGACTATCTCCGTGGCACTCGGGGTTTCCACCGTCACGTCTTCAGGCGGCGTATAATTTACGCTGTGGGAAAAACCGAGGTCCAGGACCAGCGCTTTACCTTTTACCTGGGCTTTATAACCGACTCCCTGGATCTGAAGCTTCTTCTGAAAACCATCCTTAAGCCCCGTGACCATATTCTGTATAAGGCTTCTGGTGGTGCCGTGCAGCGCCCGGTGAATACGGGAATCGGACGGTCTCCGGATCATAATGGTCTTATCCCTTACCTCGGCCGTAAATCCGTCAGGGATAACATGCTCAAGCGTCTTACCTTTACCCTCAAGCTTTACCTTGTTCCCATCTATCTCGACCTTTATCCCGTCCGGGATATCTACCGGCCGTCTTCCGACTCTGGACATTTATGTTCTCCTATTTTTTTCGTGCCCGACATGGGGCATGCCCCATGCCTCCAGGGGAACCCTAATTACCACACCTGGCAGAGGATCTCTCCGCCTACGCCCTTGGCCTTCGCTTCCTTACCGGTCATGAGCCCTTTGCTGGTGGAGAGGATCGCGATACCGACCCCGCCCATTACGCTTCTTATCTTCTTCGTCGGGACATATTCCCGGCGCCCCGACTTTGAAACGCGCTTGAGCTCTTCCATTACCGGGGTCCCGTCATCAAGATACTTTAAATAGACCTTTATCTGCCCCTGCTTGTTGTCTTCGATGACCCTGTAGTTCTCGATGAACCCTTCGTTCTTTATTATCTCCATGATGCCTTCAAGGGATCCGGACCTTTTTATGATAACCGTCTTTTTCCCGACCCTTATCCCATTCCGTATAACAGTCAACTGATCCGCGATCAAATCCGAAACACTCATCTCTTTTTCTCCTTAATCCATGCTCAAAAACAACGCCAATCCAAACTACGAACTTTTTTCTGTCGTCCTGCTTTTCTCTGTCATCCTGCTT
>JAUWWB010000066.1 GCA_030617085.1 Candidatus Omnitrophota bacterium | reverse complement strand
TACCCGGCTATGTTCTTCATGTCCTCGCCGCCCTGAAGCGCCCGTCTGAAAGCTTCTTCCGCGATCTTGATCTGCTCGTCCCTGGCGCTTTCATCTCGCAGGCTGCCAACATACCACTGGATCGCTATGTCAATGCGCGGGGCCCTGTCTCCCCACAGCCGCTGTTTTGCCTGATTAACCAAAGGTATAACGACCAGCATGAGGATAGGCAGCGCGAAGAGGATAATATAGAACAGCCTGTTCTTCACGAAATTCTTTATTGTATTGCTTAAATACTTGAAATCGAAACCCCGGCCCATCATCCGTTTTTCGGCGTCGGTCCTCCCCCTCAGCCAGAAGCCTTCGGAGATCCACCACAGCCAGGAGGCCGTGATGCTTCTGCGCATGCCGCTCATGGCCGGCTGGTCCATGTGCATGAAGTAGTCGGATACCCCCACGGGCGCCGGGGCGAGATAGGAATACGTATGGTAAAACAACCGCCCGATCAGAAAAGCGGGCCGCCCGGTCCTCTTCCTGTGGATCCTGTCATAAATATACGCGCCGATGGTGAAAGTGCCCGCGAGGGTCAGGATCGCAGAGAGGACGAGCGGAAGATACAATAGCGTTATACTGCCGGTGACGTATTGGAGGCCTATCCCCGCCGCGAGCATGAGCGCCCCAACCACCGGGACGCGCCTGGACAGTTTGACCTCGCCCTTCGATATCCTGTTGACCTCGTCCGCGGCCTTCATGAGGTCACCAAGAGCCAGGATGTATCGTTCCCTGAACTCCTTTACCGCTACCGCGTCGGAAGTTTTCAGCTTTCCGACAAAACTATCGGCCTTCTCCTTTGAGCCCGTAATGTCAAGGTGCGTCTTGACGATCCTTCCAAGCGCTATCTCATCGCCGGCAAAGACATAGTCTTCACCTGCCGCCTTCTCCGCCGTCTCTTCCAGCCGCTTCCGGTAAGCGCTCAGGACCCTGTCCACGTACTCGTGGTCTTTCACGTCTTTAACTTCAAGGCTCAGGCCTTCGTCTTTGAGAAAAGCCTCGATCCCGTACAGGTAGCTGAACTCGTCATCCATTATCATCCTGTAGATCGCCTCTGTCGTGGATTCTTCGTTTTCGGGACCGTACCTCCATATGGCAAACATGGCTATCGCGTTCAGGATGATCGGCTGCGCTATGTATATGCCGAGGCCCCATTTCCAGTTGGGGATATGCGCCATGACCCGGTTCATGCCCTCGATTACGCTCGACGTAAACTCGAAGAGGACCTCTCCCGTGCCGGGGCCGATAATCCCGATCCCGGCGAGAAGCGGATTAATAAAGGCTCCGGTCGCCCATATCACCCCGATGGCCGCCCAGATCCCGAGCAGGATCTCCACGATCTTCGCGATCAGCTTGATATACTCACCCCTGGCGCCGCCATGAGTACGTTTTGCCTTCTTCAGGCGGGCTTCCAGCTTCTCCTTTTTCCCGGAGTCGGTCTCTTCTTCCAATTTGTCTTTCACTTTCCCGACCGTGTTCAGCCCGAATATCTTCCTGACCATGGGGCTGATGACCCACTTGTACGCGGCAAATATCGCGAAAGCGCCGGCAAGGGCGGCCAGGCCGCTTACACCTAAAAGCTGGACGCTGTTCAAGAGGTACGCGATGCCGAAGAGCAGCGTAAGGCGTATCATGACCCCCGAAACGAAAAGTATCAGCGTCCCCGCCGAAAGCGTGGCAATATTCTGGAACTTGAAATACCCCGACAGCCACCCGCGCAGGCCGGGCCCGCCCATGGATTTCATCGGGTCCTGCTGGAACTGGTCCGCCCTGTATATTCCCGTTCTTGAAAAGACACGATAGATGCCGTATCCCAGGCCGTAAAACGCAAGTCCCCCGAAGAAAAACGCCGCCAATCCACAAGCGAGCGCGGGCAGCACGCCGGCGCTCGTAAAACTGAACACAGTCGCCGTCACGATGCCGAAGCTCAGGAACTGGCCGAAATACATCAGGAACGCCGGCGGGTAAGACAGTATCACCCAGAAGGCCTGGAGGATTATCCACCTTTCCCTTTGCACGTGCCACCCTTTGCCGAGCGCCGGGAGAAGATCTTCGAGTATCTGGGTGTACTTTCCTACAAGACGCGTGCATATCAGCTTTTTCAGGGCGATGCGGCTGCCGCGCTCGGCGTCCTCTATCTGGTTATTGTAGTCCCACACGCCTACAAGCTCCAGGTCGTTAAGGCAGGTGCGGAAAAGGAGTGAGGTGACCGTAAGAGAAGGCGGGTATGCCGCAAAGTTCCCGAAGCGCACCGCTGTTCTGACCAGCGCGTTCCAGATCCCTGGCACCACAAGGAGCCGGAGGAGCATTTTAAGCAGCGCGCCTTTCGGCTTTATGAGCCATTTGTCGTATTTTTTCCGGGTCTTCTTGTCGAGTTCAGTATCCTGCTTCTGTAAAGTATCTCTCAATGGTTTCAACCTGAGCATGAGCTCCCCCCGAAGGGAAAACGGGGCCTCTCCGACGGGCTTGTGCCTCAGTTCGTCCAGCTCTTTTTGCAGGGACTCTTTTTTTCCGGGATCTTTTTCCTCTTTTATTTTGCGTGCGAGAAGCTCTATCTTCCCGCGGTCGAACACGGCTTCCGTTCCCGCCAGGTTCTCCCGCACGAAGTTATTGCCGGTCCCGCCCAGGAACAGGAAGCCCACTTTCGTCTGGCCGATCTGGATAAGGTTATGCCACGTGAAATAGTCCACGAACGAGTATTTTGACCAGTTGGGCATCTTGATCGTTACGTGGCGCAGCTCTGATTGGATGACGTCGGGGATATGCCTGATCCTGAACTCGGATTCAACGTAACTTCTTCTGGCCCCCTCGTAGAGATCCAGATCGGGGAACCTTGCCTCACCCGTGTATATGTCCCTGCTGAATGTCTTCAGAAAAGCGTATAGAAGGTACCGGGCTCTCGCCGCGGCTGCCAGTGGAAGGGCTTTCTCATAAACCTCGTCAAGCTTGAGCGTCTCCGCCGCAAGAAGCTTTCGGAGGTTTCCCTTGTTCTTGCCGCCCGATCCCCTCACCCTGTCCTTTATATCTTTGATCTCCGCCTCTATGCGGGCAAGCTTCGCTTTTAATTCTTCGTTTGTGCTGACATACCCTTCGAATTCCCGCTGCAATGTGTCGATGATGTCCGGCCCTGGGGCGTCACCGCCTTCTTGAACCCCTTTTATCGTATCGATGGAGATGCCGGCCGCTTTCGCCAGCGCCCTGACCCTGGCATCAAATTCTTTTTCCAGAACGGGTTTCTCCCTGTCAATGTCGATCTTCCACTGTTTGACATCCGAGACCTCTGCCGCTTTCTTCTTCCCCTCCCGCGCTTTCTGGATCTGCTCCCTTATGGCGCGCTTCCTCATCGCCATGATACAGGCCTTCGCTAAAAGGTCCAGCGGCGTCAGCACGTCCTCCTCGTCGACAAGCTCTACATAATCGGCAGGCTTGATGCCTGTCAGGCCATAATCGTATTTCAGCTGCTGTACGGCCCACGCGTTAAGGGCGGGCTTTTTCCTGTCCAGCCTTTCGCCCTTGCCGTAAGCGATGCCTCTTCTGGGAAAGCCCGCCGTATGTATGGCGTCCCTGTACTTATAAAGCGGTCCGCCGTGATCCGGGCCGTTGTCAATACCTCCGTCATTGCCGTATATGGCAAGGTTCACGTCCTGGCGCGTGTTGTTGTCCTCGCTGTCCACGCAAGGGGTGCATTCTATGGGCGGAACGACGCCTTCGTGAAGGGCGCCGATCCCGGGGTAGTTTTCGAGCAGACTGGGAACAAGCCGGCACATCTTGTTGTAAACTGGACCTCTTTTGGGGCCGAATATGGTAAGCATGAGGTTGACCTTCGGCAAGACGTCGGGACGCCACCTTATTATCTCCTTTACGTCCTCCAGGCTGAGGGCCCTTAGTATGTCGTAATTGGAATACAGCCGGCTTCCACTGGTCAGGTCGGGATCCGTGCTGTTCATGTCCGGCCCCTTAAGGTTCACCCCTGCCTTCTCTATTTTTTTCTTTATATCCCTTAAGTTCTCATCTTCCAGGATACCGGTCAGCTTTTCCCTTTCCACGCACGAGAGATACAGCACGTGCAGGACCGGGTAATCCAGAAGCAGTCTGTAGAACGGGTGCTGTGACGGCACTCGTCCGAACCTGGCAAGACGGCGGTAATTCTTCTTGTAGTCGTTTTTGATCTTCATCAGCATCTTTTCTGCGTCGTCTATATCGTTGGCGCCGGTTATGTCTTTCATGAATTCAGGGATAAAGTCTTCGTCGCTCTTGCCGTTCCCGTCTTTGCGGCGCATCTCCTTCACTATTCCGGCTAACGCCTCCTTGATCAGGCCTGCCGGGACAAACCGCACTATCTGCTCCGTATTTTCAACGGTCTCGTCTTTTCCGACAAACCTGAAGACCCAGAGAAGTATCTTCTGGAACGTGGCATACATGACGATCGCCATCGCGGCAAGCGCCGCGGCAAAACCGGCAAAGGACAGGGAGTCGAAATATAAAGTCGTGCGCAAAAGCCCGCCGGAGATAAGAAAGTTCCTCAAGACAAAACCCCCGAACCCCAGAGCGGCCGCTATGCCCAACATGATCACCATCGTAACGCCGTGCCTCTGGACGCCTTTCTTGTGGCCGCTCCTGGCGGGCCCGGGGCCGAACAATCCGTTGTGAGCATCCACGCTTCTTTTGTTGACGAAATACGACCTGTGGTCCACATCGTTTATGGCTTCCCGCATCTGTTCCGGCGTCAGCCGGTCCGTATGCCCGTCGCTCATTTCGTTGCCCCTGTCCTCGACTTCCTTGACTTTCTTCGCCAGCTCGAGAAGCGCGTCCGAGAACGTAGTGATCGGGAACGGGTGGAACGTGTTTTTATAGCTTCCTGGTCCGTTGTAAAGGTCGCCTTCGGTGACGTCGGAATAGCCATCATGGTCTTCTGCCGTGCCCGGCATGAGAGCGACCATGCCGTTGGGACCTTTGAGCTGCGTGAAGGTCCCCGCTTTGAGGTAAAGCACCGGAGCGTACCTTCTCATACTGAACCCGTAGGAGGGTTCAAGCGCCCTCCCGAAAATGACGGCGCCGTTTTTGCTGTTTTTCGCGTAGTCCAGCCACCTCCGGCAATACCGGATATAGTGCAGGGCGTGGATGTTCTGCACCGGCAGCGCCAGGTGGTCGTCCGTATCCCTGAAGGGGGCGAAAATATTGATCTTCAACAGCTCGTTCCAGCCCTCCCCCGTCATCCCGTACTGTTTGTCCGCGGTTCCCATTACGAACCGCGTGAAGCCGGCCTCCAGCTCTTCCAGCTTCTTCTCGAGAATGTCTATCGCCTCTTTCTGCAGTTTTTCGCGCTTGAACACTTTATTACTGATCTGCCTGAACGCGCGCCTGTTGAAATACGTCCCCATGGCCATGCAAAGCCCCGAAACGATCCAGGCGTCCGGCCCCGCGCCTATCATGAAGGCGATTGCCGCTATCACACCGCCTATGACCCACATGGCGAGGCCGCCCTCCGTGAACAGTTCCGTGATCCCCTTAAAAGCGCCTTTCTTCTTATCGATAACGGACCGGTTGGGCTCGATCTTCGCGTACGCTTCGGCGATGACATTATTGAAGTCCTTTACCGTCTTCTCGAACACGCCGGAGGCGGAGAACAGCTCAAGCTTTCCCGAGCGTAGCGGCTTATCGCTTGTGACGGACAGGTGCGTGCCCTGGGGCAGCTCCTCGTCTATTTTTTCCGGGAGTTTCGCATCGCGGTGTTCCGTGTGTTGCGTGTCGGCGCCATACTGCGGGACAGGAATGTCCCGCCTATTCGAGAGGGAGGAGGAAGCGCCTACATCGGCTTGTTCGCCGGCGGAGGTGGCTCCTACGGGTTGGGGCTTCGCTTTTTCCGGATGTTGTTCGCTGGCGCTTCGGCTTCGCTCAGCATAAACTCCGCCGGCTCCTACGGACTCGGGTTTGTCGTCTTTTTTGGCTTTTTTTACGGTACGCGTCGGGCCGCGCTTCGGAGGCGTCGGCGACTGGCCGCTTCCGCGCTTTGAGCGGACATACTTTGCCACGAACACCACGAAAGCCGTGATCAAAGCGCCCGCGGCGATCATAAGAGCGGTCATCGCCCCTTTGAACTTTAACTCTTTCTCAGATGCTTTTATTGTTTTTTCAACATCCGCTTCTTTTCCTTTTTCGGTTTCCTGTCTCAG
>JAUWWB010000140.1 GCA_030617085.1 Candidatus Omnitrophota bacterium | reverse complement strand
GACGACTCATTACCCGACCTCGGCGGTTTTTTCGGGGGCAGGGACCACACGACGGTTCTCCACGCGTGTGCCAAGATCGATAAGGAGCTCGCCGAAAAAGAGGAAACCAGGGCTGTAGTAAAAAAGCTTACCAGGGTGATAAAAAAATAGTTGTTGATACGCTGTGGGTAAGTTTCTCTCATGAAAAAGATTTTTTCCACATGCTTGTTGCCCGGTTATACACAGGTTACTATTGGGTTAAAATGTTTATTTACGGGGGTTTATATAGTTATCCACAAATCTACACCCCCTACTAAGATGACTACTGCGACTAGTTTTTTAAAGATAGAAGAGTAATAACAGCCTTACAGGAGGGGAGAATGGAACTGAATATCTCAAAAGATGCGTTGGTGGAGGGAATACAGATCACGCAAAACGCGGTGTCACCCAAGAGTAGCTTACCTATATTAAATAACGTCTTGCTCGAAGTGAATAACGGCACACTGACACTGACGGCAACGGACCTGGATATTGGCATATGTTCTATGATTCCCGTGACAGCCGGGCAGGATGGAGCCATAACAGTGCCTGCGAAAAAGTTCTTCGATATCGTCAGGGCGCTCCCGGACGGGAGTGATATAAGCCTTTCCGCCAAAAGGAACAATTCCGTGACGATGAAGACAGGTAAGGCGCAGTTCAAGATAATAGGCCTTCCAAGGGATGAGTTCCCCCAGTTACCTTTATTTCAGGACAAGGATTCGGTTGTCATGGAGCAGTCGGTCCTGAAAGAGATGCTGAACCTGACAGACTTTGCCATCAGCAGGGACGATACCCGGTATGTCTTGAACGGGATATTCCTGGTTGTAAAGGGTGACCGGGTCAGTGTCGTGGCAACGGATGGAAGAAGGATGGCCCTTATCAATAAGACGCTCCAGAAAAAGACACTGGTGGACCGGCAGGTGATCATCCCAACGAAAACGGTCCAGGAGGTAAAACGGATGCTGGGAGACGAAGGGGATGTGAAGATCAAGTTTAGTGATAGTCAGATACAGTTTTCCTTTCCTTCCAGTTTTATACTGTCCAGGCTCATAGAGGGGGAATACCCCAATTACGAAAAGGTCATACCCGAGAGATCATCCCGGGAAGTGCGGGTTTCAAGGAATGATTTCCTGGATGCCACGCGCAGAGCCAGCATATTCACGGACCAGGATTCTATGGCGGTCAAACTTAACATAAAAAAGAACAGGATGACCATTTCAAAGAACACTCCTTATCTTGGGGAAGCGAAGGAGGAGATCGAAATATCCTATACCGGCGGCGATGATATGGATATCGGGTTTAACCCGGGATACCTGATCGATGTCCTGAAAAGCATGCATGATGAGGAGATCGTTTTCGAAGTCAATGATCCCGGCAAGCCGGGGGTTGTGCGCCGGGGTGAGGAATATACATATGTGATCTTACCCATGCAGTTGGCGGCGTGACATTATGAAAAGAAAAGGCGCCAGGCATGTAGGGTGGGTCGTTGACGGTCTGCTTCGGAAGCTGGAGCAGAGGACGGTAAAAAAAGCAAACGCTGTAATGGCGGCCTGGGCGGCCGCGGCGGGCGAGGAAGAAAAAAAACACGCGCGCCCGGTAAGCTTGAAGAACGGGAGGCTGATGGTGATAACCGAAAACTCATCCTGGCTGTACAAACTTACACTTGAGAAAAAAGGAATACTCGAGAGGTTTAACGCGAACTACACTGGCCGGAAAAAGGCCCTGGATATAAGGTTCAGGGTGGGGTCGATCGATGTTGAGTGACAGGGTTCAGGTGTTAGGTTTTAGGTTCTAGGTTTTAGGTTTTAGGTTTAGAGAAGGATAAAAGTCTTGAAAAAAGGAAGAAGATGGCTAAGAAGAAAGACGTTAACAAGGAACAGGTAGAGGCAGAAAAGGCGTATGACGCTACGACTATACAGGTCCTGGAAGGACTGGAGGCTGTCCGGAAGAGGCCGGCGATGTATATCGGCGATACGGGAAAGAGGGGGCTCCACCACCTGGTTTATGAGGTCGTCGATAACTCGATAGACGAGGTCATGGGCGGGTACTGCGACAAGATAGACGTGACCATCCACGCCGACGACAGCATAACCATAAGGGACAACGGCCGCGGGATACCGGTGGACATGCACGCGAAGGAGAAAAAGCCGGCGGTGGAAGTCGTAATGACCACGCTCCATGCCGGAGGCAAGTTCGACCACCGGGTCTACAAGGTTTCCGGGGGGCTGCACGGCGTAGGTGTGAGCGTCGTCAACGCGCTCGCCGAGTGGTTGGAAGTCGAGGTGAAAAGGGAAGGGGAGATATACCACCAGCAGTACAAAAGGGGCAGGGTCTCGTCTAAACTGAAGACGCTGGGCAAGACAAAATCGACCGGGACCGGCGTGACTTTCAGGCCGGACGCGGAGATATTCAAGGAGACCACCGTTTTCAGCTATGACATCCTGGCAACCCGTTTCAGGGAACTGGCCTTCCTGAATAAAGGCGTCAAGATAATTCTCAAGGACGAACGCGATCACAAGGAAGCGGAGTTTTTTTACAAGGGAGGCATCTCATCTTTCGTGGAACACATAAGCAGGAACAAAACCCCCCTGCATAAGAAGATCATCTATTTCACGAAAGAAAAAGACAACGTGATCCTGGAAGTGGCGATGCAGTATAACGAAGGATACGCGGAGAACATCTACAGCTATGTGAACAATATCAGCACCACGGAGGGGGGAACGCACCTTACCGGGTTCAAGTCCGCTTTGACCAGGACGCTGAAGAGTTACGCGAAAAACAGAGGAATAAAAGAGGCCGAAGGCCTGTCGGGAGACGACACCAGAGAAGGCCTTACCGCGGTCATAAGCGTCAAGATCCCCAACCCGCAGTTCGAGGGACAGACGAAGACCAAGCTCGGAAACTCGGAAGTGGAGGGCATTGTAGAGGCGGCGGTCAACGACTTGCTCGCGGCGTTCCTGGAAGAAACGCCGGCGGTGGCCAACAAGATCGCGAAAAAGGCCCTTACCGCGGCAAGAGCGCGCGAGGCCGCGAAAAAGGCGCGCGAACTGACGCGCCGCAAGGGTGCCCTGGAAAGCGGAACACTTCCCGGGAAGCTGGCGGACTGCTCGGAAAGGGACGCCTCTCTCACCGAACTTTACGTGGTAGAGGGAGATTCGGCCGGCGGCTCCGCCAAGCAGGGCAGGGACAGGAGGTACCAGGCAATACTGCCTTT
>JAUWWB010000059.1 GCA_030617085.1 Candidatus Omnitrophota bacterium | reverse complement strand
GTCCGCCCTTTTTAGATCCCCGCCTAAAAATGCGGGGCTGGAACGCCCCGCCTATTCGGGAGGGGGTTGGGGGTCGCCTACACCCACACACACCCTAATAGGCGGGACATTCTTGTCCCGCAAAACGCCGATGCCCTACGGCACTCCAAACTCCGAACTACGAACTCCGAACTAAAGCCCCCGCTCCTGATAAGTCTTGATAAACGTCTCGATACTCCGGTCAAAAGTCTTCTCGACGTCGTCCGGGAAAAGGCACGCGGGCAGCTGCCCCATGTTCTTGTGATACTGCAGGCAATCGCAGCAAATCCCTTTTCTCGGACAAGGTTCATAAGTGCAGTTGCATCTTTTCCTATTTTCGCCTATTTTGCATTCCATGGCATTACCCCCCTTCATTTCCACGCCACACGCGTCCCGCCCACTCACCATCCCCGAACGTAAGCCTTTAGCTCACGTCGCAAAGAGTGAGAGCCCCAAAAATGTAGCCGCAGGCTTTAGCCTGCGCCCGCCGAAGGCGGAAAAGCCGGATACAGCCGAATAGAACAAACGCCTTGGTTAAGCCGTTGCAGTAATTGGCTTTCTGTATTCCGGTGGATGTGCCGTTGACTTTCGCAGGCTAAAGCCTGCGGCTACATTTCCGTGCGATTTTACCCATAGGGCACACTGGCCTGGTCAACTTCCCTGAGCTAAACTCTTACCCCCGAACTCCGACGATGCGGGGCTGGAAAGCCCCGCCTATTCGGGGAGGTGCGGAGCCATTACAAACTACGAACTACGAACTATTCACCATCCCCCACCCTAATACTCCGCCCTATCACACCACACCACCATCGCGGTGGTGGACTGCTCCGGGACCATCTGGTAAGACTCGGTCAAATGCACGTTCAGGCGCTTCTCCACATCGAGCATCCTGAAGATCTTTTGCTGGTCCGCCAGATCTCTCCATAGAGGGTATCCGGGGCTGTAGCGCCGGCCCTGGCCTTTTTTCAGCTTCAATTCGCCGCGTATCCTGTCATGGACGTATGCGGCAAGCGCTTCGGCGAGGTGGACGCTCAGTCCGTGAAGGAAAAAGGCGCGGGTAAATTCTTCCGCCTCGTTCAGTTCTCTGACGGCGTCGTTGATCTTCCCTCCGACGGTCACGGCCTGGAACGCGACAATATCGTATCCTTCAGGCCCACCCGGAAAGTAATCGGCAAGCGAAATGTTTTTCCTGTCGGTTGAGCGCGGGAAATGGATCTTCTCGAGGACCCTGCCCGATCCGTCGAGGACCTCCATGTCCTCTCCTCTGGTGCGGCATTTGAAATACCCATAAACGGCCTTAAGGTCCAGCCATCCTTTCCGGATGGACTCTTCCTTCAACTCCTTTAGAAGCGGGGCGTATTCCTTCTCGATAAGGCGCGCTTTTTCCTTTTCATCTTTAAGCCTGACCCCCCACGCGAGCCTAAAAAGCGCGTCTTCGTCAAGATACGAAAACACCTCGTCCGCGGGTATATTGCCGAGAAAGCGGGCGCCGTAAAACGGGGGAACGGGCGGCGGCTCCGGCGGCTTCCTCCTCTCCGGCGGCCTCGCGCGCGGCGGCGCTTCTTCACCGGCTTTCTCTCCGCGTTCTTCGAACTGCCTGTGGTACTCCTCAAGCGCCTTCTTCTTTTCCGCCGGATCTGACAGGACCTGCATTATCTTGAGGCCCGTGAACGCGTCCCTGGCGTAAAAAACCCCCCCCTTGTAAATGCTTTCATCCTTCAGGGCGGATATTTCCATCGCGAACCGCTTGTTCACGGGCGCGCCCCCCACAAGTACCGGGTAATCGAGCCCGGCGTCATGCATGGACTGGACGCAGGTCTTCATGTGGCGCGCGGTGGAGACCAGGAGCGCGCTGAGGCCCACGGCGTCCACCTTGTTTTTTTCGGCTTCTTCCACTATTTTTTCCACGGGGACCTGCTTGCCGAGATCGATGACGGAAAACCCGTTGTTCCTGAGGATCATCTTTACGAGGTTCTTCCCTATGTCATGGACATCGCCGAAAACGGTGGCCAGGAGCACCTTGCCCCGTTTGCCGGCCGCCCCCCTGGGAAGAAAACTCTCGAGATGCTCTATCGCTTTCCTCATGACCTCCGCGGACTGCAGGACATAAGGGAGGACCATCTCTCCGCGGTCGAGTTTATCGCCCACCTCCCTCATCGCGCCCATGAGAATGCTGTTGATTATCTCTTCCGGGGGATATGTCTTCATGGCCTCGTCCACGAGCGGGATGATCCTGACCTTGTTACGGTCAAACATGCATTTTTTCAGCTTTTCCTCGATGGTAAGAACGGCCCTTTCCGCGGGCGCGGCGGCCTTCCGGGGCAGCTTCGCGGCGAAATGCTCGACAAAACGGGTAAGGGCGTCGGGGCGCCTGTTAAATACGAGGTCCTCCGCCAGGGCGCGCTCTTTCGCAGGGATATCCCTGCAGTTGATAAATTCCGCGGGGTTCACGATAGCCATATCAAGGCCGGCCCTGACGGCGTGATGCAGGAACACCATGTTCAGGGCCTTCCGGGCATCCCTGGAAAGCCCGAAGGATATGTTGCTGACGCCCAGGACCGAGAGCGCTCCGGGACACTTCTTTTTCAACGCCTTTATCGCCTCGAACGTGTTCACCGCCGAATCGGAATACTCTTTCTCCCCGGTGCCGAGCGTGAACGTGAGCATGTCAAAGATCAGCCGGTGCCCTTCCAGGCCGTACTCATCCACCGCCATCCTGTACAGACGCCCAGCCGTCTCAAGCTTGTGTTCGACGGTCTTTGCCATGCCGCGCTCATCTATTACGAGGTTGACGACGAAACTTCCGTGCTCTTTCGCGAGGGCAAAGACCCTCCGCGCTTTTTCTCCCCCGTCCTCAAGGTTCACCGAATTTATGAACGCCGTGCCCGGGTAGTTCTGGAGGGCCGCTTCGATCACGTCGATGTCGGTGGAATCCACCATGACCGGCGCGTCGACGCTTTCGGCAAGACGCTTTGTCAGGATGACAGAATCCCTTTTCTCGGTATGCCGTTCCGTAAGCACGGTGCATACGTCCAGGATGCCGGCTCCCGCGCTCTCCTGGCCCTTACCCAGCTCGACGATACTGTCGAAATCCTCGTTTATCAGCAGCTCCTTCATCTTGCGGGATCCCTGGGTGTTGATACGCTCGCCGACCTTCACCGGGCGCTTTACCTTGTTCAGGTCGAACCCCCGGTAAAAGCCGGAGTAGAACAGATCCGCTGGCTGCCTGCGCTTTTTGCCTTTCTTCAGGACCTCCCTCATCCGGCGGATGTGCTCCGGGTCCGTGCCGCAGCATCCGCCCACGACATCGAGGCGGTATTTCCGGAGGAAACGCTCCATTATCCCGGCCATCTCTCCGGGTTCAAGCGGGTATACCGCCCGGCCGTCGATCTCGACCGGCAGCCCGGCGTTAGGAACGCAGGAGATAAAAACGGGGCAACTGGCGCTTAAAACCCTGACGGCCCCTTCCATCTCAACGGGGCCCGTGCTGCAGTTAAGCCCGATGACATCGACGCCGAGGTACCCGAGCGTCGCCACGACCGCGGAGATCTCGGTCCCCAGCAGCATGCGCCCGCTATTGGCCAGTGTGCATTGGGCCATCAGCACCAGGTCCTTGCGCCTGTCTTTCAGGGCCTCTTTCGCCCCGTTAACGGCCGCTTTCATCTCCAGAAGGTCCTGCCCCGTCTCCACGAGCAGCGCGTCGGCGCCGCCGTCGATTATACCCAGGGCCTGCTCATGGTATACCTTCTTCAACCGCCCGTAAGTTATATCCCCAAGGACAGGGTCAGTGGAAGAAGGAAGCTTCCCGGTAGGCCCCATGCTCCCGATAACGTATCTCGGGCATGACGGGGTTGAAAGATCGTCCGCGGCTGACCGGGCCAGCTTGGTCGCGGCCAGGTTAATACCGTGCACGTCGTCCGCCAGGCCGTATTCGGCGAGCTTGACGGCATTGCCCCCGAAAGTATTGGTCTCGACCGCGTCCGAGCCGGCTTCCAGATAATCGCGATGGATCTTGCTTATGAGGTCCGGACGGACTATCGAAAGATACTCCATGCACCCCGGCCTCTCCTTAAAATCCGCCTCCGTAAGCCCGAGCGCCAGCGCGTAAGTCCCAAAAGCCCCATCCAGAAGCACCAGCTCCGTCCGCAGCTTTTCTCTCAGTGTTTTCGTCATGTTTTCAATCCTCAGGGCAAAAGGGCAGGCACAGGGGCCTGCCCCTACATTTTTCTCCGAGCTCCGAACTAAATAACCTCCAGCGCCTCAGCGCGCACCCAGCCGACTTTGCCGTCGGCGCGCCTGACTTTATACCAGCCGTTCTTTGCCGTAAGCACGGTGACGCCCATCCCTTCATGAAGGGTGAAAAATTTCGTAGCCGATTCGAACGGCCCGAACAGGGCCTCCTCCCGGAGCGCGACAGTGACCGCCTCGGCCCCGATGCCGGCGGCCTTATGCCGGATCACAAGGAAGTTGAACACGATAAATACAAAAAGTAGCAGCGCGCCCGCCAGGCAATATCGCCGGGCGCGCGGCCGGATAACCGCTAAAAAAAGCAGGACCACGGCCATCACATACAACCCCGAAGACGACCAGGTAATCTCATCCACCGTAAAGCTTCCGGAATACATCCTCAGGAAACGGCTGTTCCATATCCCGCCCGCGGGCTTGACTCTCCCTTTCACGTTCGCCAGGGCGAACCTGTAATTGGCGGCCAGGTCCGCGTCGCGCGGCATGATCCGCCGCGCCCTTTCGTAATTCAGCATTGCCTTCCCCAGCCTTCCGTCCTTGAAGTACGCGCCGGCCAGGTTATAATAAAATGGGCCGCTTTCGTATCCCCCGGCAAGGATCTTTTCATACTCGCTAATGGCGCGGTCGTATTCGCCTTTTTCGTAATAGTCATTGCCGCGGCTGAAAAGCCGTTCAGGGCTCGCCGGTTCCGCGGCCGCCTCCTCTCCAAACAGACAAAAGGCCGAAACACCAAAAGCCAGAACAACAAAACACAGCACCCTGGTTACCTTCATAGCTTTGCTCTCTCCAGATAATCTATTACCTTCTTGACTTTCACGAGCAGCTCTTTCGCCTCATCCGGGTCCGGGACGGAAGAAGCGTAGCGCGCCATTTCGCAGGCGGAGAAAATGTCGTCCAGCATCTCCGACACGCTCATATCACCCCTTGAGGCGCGGATCCGGTCCTCAACAACCCGGGCCGTGACGCTGCCCGCGGGCAGGTCGAGCCTGCTGCCCAGATATTCCTGAAGCGTTTTGAATGTGGCATCGTAAAAGGCAAGGATATCACCTTTATCCAGTGAAGCTTTCGCGCCGGCCAGATGCCTCCGGGCCTTTCCCGGGGCTTTTAAGAACCGGGCGTAACTTTTATCCCTGAGTATCCTCTCCCTTTTTCTATACGCGGCGTAAAAGACGCCGAGCAGGACCAGAGGAACAGGCTGCGCCGCCCAGAACAAGGGGCTCCTGTAAACAAAGAGCCCCTTGCGCCCCACTTTCCCGATATTCTCCTTTATGTGGATTATATCCTCGCCGAGCTCCTCGCGCGGGTAGAACATCTCGTCCACCCCTGGCATAGAGACGATCTTCACCACCCGCTCCGCTTCGGGCTGGCTGACCACTTTCAGCGGGAACGGCCCCTTCCGCGCCGTCTTGTATTTTTTCGATACCGGATCAAAAAAGCTGAAGGAAACCTCCGGGATCTCCCGCGCTTCGTCGGTCTTCGGGATAAGTATCTGTTCGTATATCTTTTTGCCCCTCTTTTTTGTCACCTCGGGCTCGTAAAGCTTGAACTTTTCGGTCGGAGCGGCACGCGGCGCGGTGACCGTATCAAGGTTGCCCTTTCCGCTTATGGTCATGCGAAGGACGACCGGATCCCCGACCTTCACGTCCACGGGATCGGCATATGCCTCGAGGGCAAAATCTCCCACCGCTCCCCGGAAATCCACCGGCCGCCCCTCCTCCGGGAACGGCAGAACGCTGACAGGAAGCTCTTTCGATTCGAGCTCGACCGGATAGGTCCTCTGCCCGAACATACCCGCGAAAAAATCATCGTCAAACACGCTGCGGCCGAAGATCGACGAGCGTCTTGAAGGCGCTTCTCTTGTCACCAGCTTGCATTTCAGCTTCGCCGGCCCGAGAACGTAGTCCCCTTCCTTGATGCCGAAAAGATCC
Organism: Candidatus Omnitrophota bacterium; assembly: GCA_030617085.1. Classification (GTDB taxonomy): domain Bacteria; phylum Omnitrophota; class Gorgyraeia; order Tantalellales; family Tantalellaceae; genus JAUWWB01. Next base: position 210 of record JAUWWB010000059.1, on the reverse strand, counting down.
TGCCTGAAAACCAGCACGTCATACCTGACGCCTCGCACGAGCTCGGTTCGCCTCTCCGGCTCTTCGAATTCACCGGCGGAAAACCCTTCATGAGAATAGCCAGGGTACTCTATCTCCTTCAGCCCCAGGCCTCTTTCCACGTGTATCTTTATAGTGACAGGGACGACTTCGTTTATATACACCAGTCTCTTGCCTATATCCATGGTAAGG
>JAUWWB010000143.1 GCA_030617085.1 Candidatus Omnitrophota bacterium | reverse complement strand
GGGCGGCAGGGACAAGGGAGGGGACTATCGTTCCATCCTACCGCTGGTGAAGGAGAAGGTAAAAGCCGTGGTTCTTCTTGGAGAAGCCCGGAAACGGATAAAGGACGCTTTTTTACCCGCGGTGCCGGTGTTCCTGGCGGAAGACATGGCAGGCGCCGTAACCCGCGCTTTCGCCGAGGCTGAGAGAGGCGAAGCCGTCTTGCTGTCCCCGATGTGTTCGAGTGTTGACATGTTTTCCTCCTATAAGGAACGGGGGGAGGTGTTTCGGGGGGAAGTGAGGCGGGTTGCAGTTCATAGTTCGTAGTTCGGAGTTCGTAGTGGCTCCGCCCCTTCCCGAATAGGCGGGGCTTTCCAGCCCCGCATCGTCGTAGTTCGGAGTTCGGAGTGATTCTGCTCCCCTCGAATAGGCGGGACATTCCTGTCCCGCAATGTCGGGTAGCCGTTCTCGGTTTGGAGTTCGGAGTGAGTGGAGCGATACGGGTTCGGGGCCTCCGGCGGCGAACAACATTGGTCTTAGGTCTGACACATGAATAAAGACGCAAAGATGGTGCTTTTGGCGGTTTCGCTGCTGGTGATGATCGGGGTGGTCATGATATACTCCTCGAGCGCTGTCTACGCGTACGGGAAGTTCGGCGACAGCCTGTATTTTGTGAAGAGGCACCTGATGCATTTGACACTGGGGCTGATCGCGGCGATATGCTGCATGGCGGTACCGGTCAGGAAAATAGCCGGAAGCGCCAGGTGGACCATGGTTTTTTTTATTTTGCTTCTCGTAGCCGTCCTTGTCCCGGGGATAGGCAGACAGGTCGGTGGGGCGCGGAGGTGGATGTGTTTTCCCGGGTTCAGTTTTCAGCCGTCCGAGATCGCGAAGCTGGCGCTTATAATCTACCTTGCGGATCTTACTTCCCGGAGAAGACATTTGATAGAGAACTTTAAATACGGCTTTGTTCCGCCTCTTTCGATCATCGGCCTTACCGCGTTTTTGATCTTTCTGGAACCGGATATGGGTACGTCCGTTTCCGTGATATTTATCGGCCTCGCCATTTTGTTCGCCTCGGGCGCCCGGCTGAGACATCTGTCGTCCATCGGGATAGCGATGGTGCCCGCGCTGTACCTGGCGGTGGTCTTCGCGCCTTACCGCGTCAGGCGGATAATGGCCTTTCTGGATCCCTGGGGCGACGCGAGGGGAGCGGGATTCCAGCTTATCCAGTCGTTCATAGCCCTGGGGTCCGGCGGCCTCTGGGGGGTAGGGCTCGGAAGATCGAGACAGAAGCTGTTTTATCTGCCGGAATCGCATACGGATTTCATATTTTCCATAATAGGAGAGGAGCTGGGATTTTTAAGGACCGCGTTCGTCTTTTTGTTGTTCGCGGTCTTGATATGGTTTTCATTCCGGCTCTCATTCAGGATCAGGGACAGATTTGCCTCGCGCGCGGTCTTTGGAATAGGCGTGATGATAGCTTTCGAGGTCATAGTGAACATAGGCGTTTCAACCGGGATGCTGCCGACAAAGGGACTTCCGCTGCCGTTCATAAGTTACGGCGGAAGCTCTCTCGTATGCCATCTCGCTGCTACAGTGATACTTCTGAACATGTCGAGGGAGGCGGGTTAGTATGTAGTTCGTAGTTCGTAGTTCGTAGTTCGGAGCGGCCAAATTGCATGTAGGGGCAGGCCCCGGTGCCTGCCCGTTTGCCCTCGTTCGGAGTTCGTAGTTCGGTGAGGGGCGGAGACGCGGCGGTAAGGGCAAGATGGTTTGCGGGACAAGAATGTCCCGCCTATTCGTATGTGTGGTTGTTGGCCACACCATCCCCCGAATAGGTGGGGCATTCCTGCCCCGCAATGTTGGCTAGCCGTGTTGAGACGAACCATATTTGAGAGTCAGAGGAGTAGAGCATGAGGGTTATTATTGCGGCTGGGGGGAGCGGGGGGCATATTTTTCCGGCGGTCGCGCTGGCTTCGGAGCTTGAGAAGGCGGGGGTGAGGGAGATATTTTTCGTTTCGAGCAAGAGGCGGCTGGACCGGAACATCCTGGGAAAGGAAAGATACGCCTGTTTCTTCCTTTCCGTGAATCCCATGCCTTTACGGTTCAGACCGGTCCGGGCTATTGTCTTTCTGCTGAAGCTTCTTGCGGATGCCCTGGCGTCGGTGTATATCATAGCCAGGGTACGTCCTGACGCGGTGGTGGGTTTCGGCGGATACTCTTCCGGCACTATCGCCGGATGCGCCGGGCTGCTCGGGATCCCCGTCCTCATACACGAGCAGAACCTCGTACCCGGCAGGGCGAACAGGATCTTGAGCCGGCTCGCCGACCGGGTGGCGGTCAGTTTCAAGGCTTCGGCCGGGCATTTCAGGCGCCACGCGGCGAAAGTGGTCTATTCGGGAAACCCGTTAAGGCTCGACATGCTGTCGGGCGACAGGGAAGGGTCGGCCCGGCGCCTTGACCTCGCTCCGGATAACCCGACGGTTTTGATCATGGGAGGCAGCCAGGGCTCCTCCTTCCTGAACAGGACGGCTTCGGAAGCCGCGCTCCGCATAAGAGAAGAGAAGCACGGTGCCGTGCAGTTTATCCATCTTACCGGAAAGAAAGACCACGAGAGCATAAAACGGTTCTATGAAGAAAACGATATCCCCGGCAGGGTCTTTTCCTTCCTGGAAAGGATCGATGACGCCTATGCCGCCTCGGACGTAGCCATCAGCAGGTCCGGCGCCGCCGCCGTATTCGAGCTTGCCTATTACGCGAAACCGATGGTGCTGGTGCCGTATCCGAACCCCGGGAACAACCAGAGGTTCAACGCGGAGTATTTTTCACGGGCCGGAGCCGCCGTTTACAGGGAGGAGAGCGATCTTTCGGCAGGAGACCTCGCGCGTGAGGTGCTTGAGATGTTGACGGACAGCCGCCGGCGCGATGAATTCGCGCAGGCCGCCGCAAGGCTAAGCGTTCCGGAGGCGGGCAGAGTGCTGGCGGAACAGGTGATCGATCTGGCGAAGCGTGGGACGATATGAAGAACATACACTTCGTAGGCATCGGTGGAATAGGGATGAGCGGGCTGGCCCATATATATCTCGCTAAGGGGAATACCGTGACCGGTTCGGACCTTAAGCCCAATAACCT
>JAUWWB010000070.1 GCA_030617085.1 Candidatus Omnitrophota bacterium | reverse complement strand
GCATCATCGGCGTCTCCACCTCAAGAAAACCCCTGGCGTCAAGCTCCTCCCTGATATGCTTGATGAGCTCGATGCGGAGCCTGAACTTCTCGCGCGCCGAATCGTTCACTATCAGGTCGACGTATCTCTGGCGGTACCTGGTCTCCACGTCCTTCAGCCCGTGCCACTTCTCGGGAAGAGGCAGCAGGGATTTGGACAGGAGTCGGTATTCCTTCACCTTGATGGTCTCCTCCCCGGTCCTCGTCTTGAAAAGCTCGCCATCGACTCCCATGATATCCCCGATATCCACGCTTTTCAAAAGGCCGAAAGCTTCCTCCCCTATGATGTCCTTCCGCAGGTACACCTGCATCTTGCCGGTGAGGTCCTTGATGTCCATGAAGACGCTCTTGCCGTGCTCCCTCTTCGCCATTATCCTGCCCGCTATCCTCGAAGCGTGTCCCTCGGAATACTCTTTTTTAACGGACTCCACGCTCCGGACATCGGGAAAATTTTCACCGAAGGGATCCACCCCCGCCTCAACCAGCTTCTTGAGGTTCTTGTAGCGCTGTTCAATTATTTCGCTTCTTTCTTCCATGAAAACTACCCATTTCCGTTCCCCATATTATATAATTATTGTATTATAATTATAGCGATGAAACGAGACCCTGTCAATGGGAATAAAAACGTAAGAGTTTAGCTCAGAGAAGTTGGTTCGATGGATAAAATCGCACGTAAATGTAGCCGCAGGCTTTAGCCTGCGCCGTTGTGACCTGCCCACCTCTGGCGTGCAGGCCCACCAGAGGCGGGCAGGTCGGTTGTATCCGGGCTTTTCCGCCTTCGGCGGACGCAGGCTGAAGCCTGCGGCTACATTTTTTGGGGCATCCCCTTTTGCGACGTGAGCTAAGGGCTTACCTTCTCTGAGCTAAACTCTTACATAAAAACGCCTGTCACCACAAATAAAATATCAACCGATAATTTTTCTGAACTCTTCTTCGGTAATGATCTTTATGCCCTTTTTCCTGGCTTCTTCAAGCTTTGACCCGGGTTTTTCGCCGGCTACGACAAGATCCGTGGTGGAGCTTACGGCCCGGGCGGCTTCACCGCCTTCGGATTCGACTATTCTTTTCGCTTCCGACCGTGTCATGCTCTCGAGGGAACCCGTAAACACGATCTTCTTGCCCGCGAGCTTTCCCTTCGCGGCCTTCTTCCTTTCCCGGACTACGACGCCGTTCTTCCTTAATTTTTCTATCTCCTCGAGGTTCTTCTTTTCTCCGAAAAAGGCGGTTATGCTTTCGGCTATCTCGGGGCCTATCTCGTTAATGGCCACGAGATCCTCTTTTCCGGCGGAGACGATCCTCGCCAGGGCCCCGAACTTCTCCGCCAGGAGAGTCGCCATGTGCTTTCCCACGTTCCTTATGCCAAGGCCGAATATGAACCTCTCCAGCGTCACGTCCTTCGACTTCTTGATGGCGCGCAGCAGATTGTCCGTCTTCTTCTCCTTCCACCCCTCCAGGGCCAGAAGGTCTTCGCGCCTCAGCGTATATACATCCGAGATGCTTTTGATAAGGCCCCTGTCACGCAACAGCTCGACCGTCTTGTCGGAAAAGCCGTCGATATCGACGGCGCCCTTGCTCGCGTAATGGGTGATCGCCTCCTTGAGCTGTCCCGGGCAGGCAAGGCCCGCCGGGCACCGGCAGAAGACATCTTCCCATTCTACGGGCGTACCACAGCTCGGGCACTTTCCGGGCATGCGGAATTCCTTCTCCTTCCCCGTCCGCCTCTCTTTCAGGGCTTCGGTGATCTGCGGGATCACGTCGCCGGCCCTCTGCACCCTGACGTAGTCGCCGCTCTTCACGCCGAGCTTTCTTACCTGATCCATGTTATGCAGCGTGGCGCGGGAGACGGTGACGCCGCCCACCTCGACGGGCTTAAGGAGCGCGAGCGGGGTGAGCACCCCGGTCCGGCCCACCTGGACGACGATGTTCTCCACGCGCGTGACCTCTTTGCGCGGCTTGAACTTGTACGCGATGGCCCACCTGGGGTTGGTCGCCCTTCTGCCGAGCTTCTCCTGGTAAGCGAACCCGTTGACCTTGATAACTGCCCCGTCTATCTCGTAATCAAGATCGTCCCGCTGTTTCTCCAACTCGCGGTGATAGAGAATAGCTTCCTCGATATCGCGGCAGCGCTTTACTTTTGGCGATATCCGCAAACCGAATTCCTTTAGGAGTTCCAGGGCCTCGCTCTGGGCCGGCGGCATCTCTTCGGAAAGATCGAGTATGCGGTAACAGTACGCGTGCAATTTCCTCTGGCCCGTTATTCTGTAGTCGAGCTGGCGCATGGAACCGGCGGCAGCGTTGCGGGGGTTGGCGAAGGTATCCCTGCCCTGTTCGGCCTGGCGTTTGTTAAGCTCCTGAAAATCCTTTATATGCATCATGATCTCCCCGCGCACCGCGATTCGGTGCGGGGGCTTTTTTGCCTTAAGACGACGGGGCACGCCGGGGATGGTCCTGATGTTGAGCGTCACGTCCTCCCCAACAATGCCGTCGCCCCGGGTAGATCCTCTGACAAGCTCGCCGTCTTCATACACCAGCTCTATGCTGATCCCATCAAGCTTTGGCTCGCAAATATAATCGACGTCCGCGCCCACCTCTTTCCTGCATGTCCGGTCGAACCGCGCCGCCCCGGCCTCGTCGTTCACGCTCTCAAGGCTCAACATCGGAGCCGTGTGCCGCACCTTCACGAACTTCTCTGGTATAGGCGCGCCCACCGTCCGCGTAGGAGAATCCGCACGACTGTACTCCGGATACTCCCCCTCCAGCTCCCTGAGCTCCCTCATAAGCTCATCATACTCGCTATCCGATATCTCGGGCTTGCCTTCGATGTAATAAAGCCTGTTATGCCTGCGAATCTCCTTACACAGCCAATCCATCCTCTTTTTCACATCTTCTTTGCCCATTTTCCCTCCTCCAAACTCCGAACTCCGAACTACGAACTACGAACTAAATCCCATCACTTCTTAAGCGCCTTGAACAATTCGCTTGCGCTGCACGTGTTCAGCACGTCCTGCCTCTCCAGCCAGCCTCTTCGCGCGGTTATTATGCCGTACTTGATCTGGTCGAGCTGCTCTATTCTATGCGCGTCGGAGCCGATGACGAATTTGGCGCCCAGCTCCTTCGCGCGGCGGCAATGTACGTCGTTGAGGTCCGTCCGCTCGCCGTGGGTGTTTATCTCAAGAAATATATTCTCCTCCGCCGCTTTCCTGAATATCCTGTCAAAATCCGCCTGGATCTCGGTACGCTTTGTTATGAGACGCCCGGACGGATGCGCGAGGACGTTGACGTACTTATTGTCCATGGCCTTCAGGATGCGCGCGGTCTGCTTATCCTTATCCAGCTTAAAACGCGAATGGACCGCGGCTATCACTATGTCCAGCTCCTTCAGCACGTGGTCGGCAAGGTCGAGCTTCCCGCCTTCGAGTATGTCAACTTCGATGCCGGCAAGTATCTTTATGCCTTTTTCCTTTTGGGCGATCTTTCTCACCCTTTCGACCTGATCTAAAAGCCGTTTTTCGTCCATGCCGTGGGCTATCCTGACGTTCTTGGAATGGTCGGTTATCGCTATGTACTTGTATCCCCTATTTTTTGCCTCCTCGACTGTTTCTTCGATCGAAGCGCGGCCGTCGGTATCCCTGGTGTGCAGGTGCAGGTCGCCCTGTATATCCTTCATCTCTATGAGTCCCGCCGGCAGCGCGTCTTTCATCGCGGCTTCGATCTCCCCCAGGGCTTCACGGAGCTCCGGCGGTATCCACTGCATGCCCAGCTTGCGGAAGACCTCTTCCTCGGTCCTGCCGGCGACCATTTTCTCCTTGCCGCCCGCCCCGGCGGCGAACACCCCGTACTCGCTGACCTTATACCCCTGGCCCTTGGCAATGCGCCTGAGTTCCACGTTATGCTGCTTGGACCCCGTGAAATACATGAGCGCCGCGCCGAAACACGAAGCGTCTATCACGCGCAAGTCCACCTGCGGCCCTTCCCTTAAGGATATGCTTGTCTTCGTATGCCCCTTCGCTATCACGCTCTCGACCCCGGGAAATTTAATGAAATGGTCCATTGCCTTTTCGGCGTCATCGGCTATGGCAAGGATATCGAGGTCGCCGACGGTCTCTCTTCCCCTCCTGAGACTGCCCGCTTTTTCCAGTTTTCTGAAATTTTTGGATCTTAAAAGGTATCTCACGATCTCGCCGGCGAGACGGTCGGCCTCGGGAAGCAGCATCCTCCCCTCGGCCTTCCTGAAGTGCTCTATGGCCTCCAGGATCTTCTCCTGCGTCTTCGCCCCCATCCCTTCGATGTGCTCGAGCTTGCCCTTCTTGCAGGCCTTTTCCAGATCGTCTATATTTTTGATCCCGAGCTCGTCCCCCAGCTTCTTCACCTTTTTCGGCCCGAGCCCCGAAAGGTCCAGCATCTCGAGAAAACCGGGCGAGAACTCTTTCATGAGCTGGTTATATTGCTTAAGCTCCCCGGTCTTGATCATCTCGATGATCTTCTCTTTCAGGTCCTTGCCGATCCCCGGTATGTTATCCAGATTCGATGGATCTTCCTTATAGATGTCCCCAAGCTGGCGGGAAAGGCTGACAATGTTCTGCGAAGCGACACGGTAGGCGCGGACCTTGAAGACATTCTCCCCCTTTATCTCCAGCACATCCGCGATACGCGAAAATATGGCAGCAATTTCCCTGTTTTCCATTGTGCGAGGTTGTACGGTTTATGGAAATATGAAATACATATAAATAGAGCTTGTGAACTATGGAAAGGTCTCTCCAAAGATTAGATTATACCCCATAAGGGGGCAGAGGGGCAAGGAAGAGCGCGAAAATTACAGCGCCTTAAGCGCCATCTCCTCGGCCTCTATCTGTTCCTGCAGCGTCTCAAAATCTATCTTCTTGATGCGCAGCGCTTCGCCTTGCATCAGGAGCCCGTTCAGCACGTTGACGATATCGGCGGTGCTTTCCTTCGTGGATATGGCTCCGCCGGAGATCTCGGTGAGGAGCCTGTTCAATTCATGCAGGAACTCGGGGCTCCTGTTTTCCGCCATGAAGTCCTTGATGCCCATGGCCAGGGCGACATGCGGGCCGATGAGGGGATCGGGTACCTCATCGCCCTCAAATCCTTCAAAACTTTCCTCCACGCAATAGACCTTCTCCTGGGCCGCCGGGAACCCGCTGAAAATATTTTTGACCGCGGCGGCGGCCCCTTCCTTGCAGAAGACCACGGCCCGCGCCCTGTCATGAGAGTCCAGTATCCCCATCCCCTGCGCGTTCATCTTCGCCTGCAGATCATTCTTGTCTACATACAGGATGACCTTCAGCTTATTCTTTATTTCGTATTTTTTAGCCAACTCCCGCCGCACCTTATTGATCATCCGCGCCTTCTCGCTCTCCGATGAAAACGAGCACTGGATACACACCACCAGCGGGGTCTCCGCGTCCGTCACCTTGCTTATCAGCCCGCCACTGAAGGCGTAAAGCTCTTTTACGCTTTCCCGCGCTTCGCTTTTCTCCAGCTCTTCCAGCATCTTCACACTCTCCTGCTCGAAAATCTCATTTTTCCATTTCACCTCCCTTTCCCCGTTGTCCATCTCTCTTTCCTGGATGCCCTCATACGCCGCTTCGTATGTTTCCTTCCATTTTTCGGGGTTATATATCCTTATGCCACCAGCAAATTTTCCGCTGCCATCCACGATCGTTCTGCGGATCTTCCACGGATCACGCACCGCCGCCATGGCATAGATCCTATCCATGCACTTTTTCGCCATGCGCTCGGGGCCTTCTTTCTCTATCTCGCCCCTCCCAACATTAACTACATGTGTCTCAAGAAATATGTCGATGGGCTTTTTACCGGTGGCCGCGCTGAACTTGTCTCCATCGATCGACTCGCGAATCCCGTCCGCCGCTCGCCTGATGGCTTCCCTTATGCCTTCGTTGTTCAGGCTGTTCTTCCCACCGTATTCTTTTGACACGAACATCTCAACAAAGTTCTCATAGATCGCGACATTTGCGGCAAGGATGAAATCATCGGCTAT
>JAUWWB010000078.1 GCA_030617085.1 Candidatus Omnitrophota bacterium | reverse complement strand
CCCGGCTTTTTGCCCCCCTCACCCGGAGACTCTTTCTCCCCGCGATATTCTTCCATCCCTTCGTTTCCCATAATATCCCCCTGGGTAAAAATTTTGCGAAACAAAATTTTTTGAGCAATCGAAAATCGAAAATCGAAAATAGATGATAATAGTATTTCGATTGCGGCCGATTTTCGATTCTCTTCTAATTCCGCCCCCACAACATCTTTGCGGGACAGGAATGTCCCGCCTATTCGTTGTGGAGTACCACTACGAACTACGAACCACGAACTACGAACTACATTGCCTTCTTGCGGGCCTCTTTTTCGGCTTTCTTCTTGATCTCGTCCCGCTTTCTTTTCCGCTCGGTCGCGGCTTTGCTTTCGGCTATATGTTTCTGCCACTGGTCGTATTCCACGTTCTCATATCCCGGCTTGAAATAATCCGGTATGCCTATCCCCCTGCTCAACTCGGCGAGGGATATGAAATAGCTGGTGTCCGCATGCACGGCGCCGTATTCGTGCTCGGCAAGCTTTTCGTACTCCTCGATGACCTTTGACGCTTCCATCTCCCCGAAACGCCGCCTTTCTTCAAGGACGTCCACGAACATCCTCTGGTGCTCAAGCTGCGCCCGGGAGACATCCATCTGGAGGAGCGCTTTCCTGTACCTGAAATACAGCTCCTTGACCTCCACGATGATGTCTTTCCTTTCCTTGAGATATTCGTATTTCGCGCTTTCAAACCCCGCCCGCGCTTCCTGCAGGTTTGAAAAATACGCCATGTCGTCAAGGAACTTGAGATTGAAATAGCTTGTCGCCGACTCGGATCCGCGAAACGCGGATACGGTCGGGGCCCACTTCTCTTTCACGTAATTGTATTCAAACGTGTTCCCCCAGAGCGGTATGCTGCCCCTGGCGCCGGCGTACCACTCCGCCTCCCACTCCCTGACCGCCAGAGACGGGCTGCCGTCCTCAGGCGTTTCCCAATCACTATCAGCGAACATCGGCTCATATTTTTCGACCGAGGCGCCGAACGACCCGTTGAACTCTATCTTCGGCCAGCCTTTCGCCTTCATCATCTTCCGCTCGAAGCTGTAATACTCGATCATCTTCTTCTTGACCTTGAGGTCGGGACGGTTGGCGAGAGCCAGGCGGTAACAGTTCTCAAGCCCGATGGACAGCGTCCGGCCGGGCTTTGGAACGGGCTTGATCTTGATGCGGCGATCCGGGTCCACGTTCATGGCCTGGAAAAGGATCATCTCGGCCACGTCCACATCCCCTTCCGCCGAAATATGCTGGAAGTCCGCCTGGATGGACTGACCCTTGACCTTGAGGTATTCCGTGCGGGAGATCAGCTCCTGCAGGTGGGATCTCTCGATTATCCCGTACAGGAGGTTGACCGTTTCCTTGTGCCCGCGCTGGACATCGAGGGCCTTGAAGGCCTTATCGAGGGTGTAATAGGCCTTTTTAACGGCTTCGATTATCTCGTTCTTTATCTTCTCCCTTTCCAGCTTCGTAACCTCGAGGTTCGCCTGCGACTGCCGCACAGCGAACCATGAACCCATGCCGTCAAATACTGTCTGCTTCACCTCGACCTTGTATTTTCTGCCGCGGTAGTGGCGCTGATGCGTTTCCGCGTCCGCAGTTGTGCTTATCTTACCCGTGGACATCTCGTACTTGCCGGTGACCGACGGGAAGAGCCCCCTGCGGGCTTCCCACAGCCTCATCTCCGCCAGCTTGACCTGCCTGTCGGCCATGATCATGCGCTGGCTCCTGTTCAGGGCCAGCTGGACGCATTCGTCTACGGTATATGTCCTTTCCTCCCGGATATCGCCCAGCTCATACCTCTTCTTCTTGAATATCCCGGTGACCTGGTCCATCCATCCTTTACCCTCGTCGTAGCCGCGGAACGGGTCTTCCTCTTTTTCGGCTTCCTTGATGGCCTTGGCGATCTTCTTTTCCCTGACCTCTTCCACGCCCTCCCTGACGCGGAACATCTCTTCCTTGTCTATCTCCGTGATCACCGCGGCCACTTCGCCGCTTTCCGGGGCCTCTTCCCGCGCCTTATACGCCCATCGCCTGGCCTCGCTGTAATCTTTCTTTAGGAGCCGGGCGCGGGCTTTCGAAAGATATCCTTCTATTTTTTTGTCGAAGCGCTTTTGCTCCTCTTCCTGCCGGGCCTGTTCCCCGGCCTCCTTCTCGACCTTCTTTCTTGCTTCCTTTTCACGCATCAGGCGCTCCCGCTGCCGCTCGTGCGCCTTCTCCGCCTCGTCTATCCGGGCGAGCAGCGACCGGGCCGCGCGGCTGTCCTTCACTTGCCTGAGCGCTTTTTCCGCGTACGCGCGCGCCTGATCGAACTTGTCGCCCTCGAGGCTTTCGCGCGACCTGCCCAGGTAAGCGGCCGCGCGCCGGGCTCTTTCGCGCGCCTTCTCCAGCTCGGCCACTCTCCTCCGCGCTTCCTCTTCCGCTCTTTTGCGGATCTCTTCTTCGCGTTTCAGACGCGCCCGCTCCGCTGCCCCTCCGGGAGCTTGCGCGGTCTGGCTTTGAGATGGTCTTTCTTCCGCGGCGGCATCTCCGGCGCGAAAAAGAAGGAAGGCGCAAAAAAGCCCTAACAAAAGGCCTCCGCTGTATATGTGGTTTTTACGGCTGTACCGCAAGTTTTCTCTCCAAAAACTTTTATTTCTCTTCTTCCGCTGGTTTCGGTTCCGCCGGCCTTGCCGCGGCTTCCTGTTCTCTCTTCCTCTGGCGGTATTTTCTCATGTAATCCCTCATGTACTCGCGATGCCTTTCCTTGGTCGCTTCGCGGTAAAGCTGGAGGTATTCCTTGTGCTTCCGCCTCCATTCCAGGGACCTTTCCCGGCAGGCCTGCTTCCAGGATCTGTCCTGGGCTTCCTTGTACTTGAAGTAATTGGGATTGGACTGGCGCCAGGCCTTCATGTTCGCGAGCTGCCTCTGGTACTGGCACTCCAGGCTGGAACAGATTTCCTGGTTGGGCCTGTACTTGTTTGGCATGAACGGTTTTCCGCATATTTTGCATGTTCTTTCTGTACGCATTTTTTTCTCCATGGTTAACACTCCGTAAACAGGTTGCGGCGGCACAATGAAGCCGCACCGATGGAAGACGCTTCTTTCCCCAGTGCGCCGGAGACGATCTCCAGTCTGTCCGCCAGGTCCTTAAACAAAAATCTTGTCGTGCTTTCCTTTACGGATCGTACGAAAATTTCCTTGTGCTTCTCCGCGCCGATGCCCACTATCACCGTGTCCGCGCCAAAGGTGTTGGCCAGATAAGAGACCCTCACGCCTAACGCGAGGCCGGACCTTTCTATCACATCCTCGGCCAGTTCATCGTGATCCTCGGCGGCGCCCAGTACCGCTTCCAGGGTCATGTTGTCGACATCTCCATGAAGCATGTGGACGATGCTGGTCCCCCTTCCCCGCTCCACCAGGCCTTTAGCCGTGTTGACTATGCTGAACTGTTCCCAGGGGCGCAGATAAGCCTTGTCTTCTCCCCCTTCCTCTTCCGCCTCAAAGATCATCTCGTTCTTGATCACAACTCCCGCGCCTACATCCGAATGAATGTACAGGACATCCTTTCCCCGGGCTTGCGCCCCATATTCTTTTTCCCCGTACCCGGCGGCCGTCGCTTCCCTGGCGATCCGCACGTCACAATTAAAAAGACGGCTAATGCCCTCCCCCAGGATATCCGCGCTTTTGGGGTTCTTCTTGTTCATCCACTCCGGCACGGCGATGCCCGCGGAATAAAGGTCGGTCTCGCGCAATCTGGTCCCCTCGCCTATTTTGTCCACGATGTCCTTTATGTCTTTATTCCTTCCTTTCAATTTCAAAAAGGGTCCGATCCCGATCTTCTCCGCGGCGGTGATGTTCCCGCCAAGGTCCATGGCGGTCAAAACGCTTTCTTCCCCGACAAACCCGACGCCAAGAACTTTCTTCGACCCGACATTAAATTCGACCATGTCCCCTCTGTCCGACCGGGAGATCTTCAAAAGCCCCTTTCCCGCGCACGAGTTGACATATTCATCCACGGCGCGGCCGGGCTTGCCGGTTTTTTCCAGTATTCCGCTTATGGAAAGATCCCTTTCTTTCTTCAGGACGTCAAAGATATCCAGGCGAAACCGGTCGTCATCGTTTTCGGGAGAGATCCTGAAAAATGCTATCTTCCTCTTAACCCGTGCCATTTTTTCTCCGATCCCCCGGGGCGAATCTTCAAGCCCCGGTATGTTTTTTGAAGTTGTGATTACTAATATTACTTACCTTAAACTATATGCCAGCCACTTTAATATACTTAAAAGTTAGATGAATGTCAAATCTAACTTTCCGCCGCCGCAAAGCGGGGCTGGAAAGCCCCGCCTATTCGGGGTGGGGAGCACCCTCAACAATCATCCATCACACACGAATAGGCGGGACATTCCTGTCCCGCAAACCGTCGCGCTGTCTTTGCTTCCATGTTGCGGTAAAGCTTTTTTCATGTTATTATTGGCTCATGGTTAGCGGAACAGCGGATCACTATAAAAAGGAAACGAGATGAAGCTGGGGATAATAGGCCTGGAACAGTCCGGGAAAACTACAGTCTTTAACGCCCTGACCGGGGCAAGCAAAGAAGTGGGCGCTTTCGGGAGGATAGAAGCGCACATTGCCGTGGTCAAGGTGCCCGACGAAAGAATAGACTGGCTCGAAAAACTCTATAACCCGAAAAAAACGGTCTACGCGGATATCGCGTTCGTCGACATCCCCGGCAGCATAAATGATTCTTCCGACGCGAGAATAGTCGCCGCCGCGCGAGAAGTGGATGCCCTTGTCTTTGTCATCCGCCTCTTCGAAAACCCCAATGTTCTCCATCCGCTCGGCGGCAACGATCCTCTCAGGGATTTTGAACAGATCAAGGTCGGGCTGATCCTCGCTGACATGTCGATCGCCGAGAAAAGGATGGAACGGCTGAAGAAAACGATCGGCAAAGGCGCCGGCTCGGAGGAAGAAAAGCTGGAGCTTGCGGCGCTTGAAAAGGTCATGGAAAAACTTGAAAATGAACGACCCGTTTCCGAAGCGGCGTTGAGCGAACGGGAAGAAAAGGCCGTGCGCTCGTTCCAGTTCCTGACTCTCAAACCTCATCTTACCCTTCTGAACGCCTCGGATGACGCCCTGGAGGCCGACGAGACCGCAAAGGCCGTATCACGGCTTCCCAACTGCATGCCGATGTGCGCCAATATCGAGATGGAGATCCGCGCCCTGGACGAAAGCGACAGAAAAGCGTTTCTTGAGGCTCTGGGTATCAAAGAGCTTTCCTTGAATTCTTTTATAAGGAACGCCTACAGGACGCTCGGCCTTATCTCCTTTTTTACCGTCGGCGAAGACGAAGTCCGCGCCTGGACAATACGCGAGGGCATGCCCGCGGTTACCGCGGCGGGCAAGATACACTCCGACCTGGAACGCGGCTTTATCCGCGCGGAAGTGTTCTCATATGACGACCTGAAAGCCCGGGGCAGCGAAAGGGAAGTCAAAAGCGCGGGGCTGTTCCGGCTGGAAGGAAAGGACTACATCGTCCGGGACGGGGATATACTCTCGATAAAGTTTAGCGTCTGACTTATTTTTT
>JAUWWB010000151.1 GCA_030617085.1 Candidatus Omnitrophota bacterium | reverse complement strand
GTCTGCTAACCAATGGCATGTTGCCGAAACAGGCAAAACCGTTTCAGTGAATGAATTGAAAAAAGAAGCCGGGAAGGGGAGCATGGACGCTGTTGTTGCTCTCGCGGAGCGGTGCCGCAACGGAGAAGCCGCCGCCGGAGAGGCGCTAAGAGGGATAGACCCCGCCCGGTTTGAAAAAGAAGCCAGGCTGGGACGACCGGAAGGTGTTTACGGTTTAGGATTGCTTGTCTATCACGGGAACGATGCCGCGCAAGATGCCTGGAAAGAGCTGTTCCTCCTGGCGAAGGAAGAAGCCTTCACGCTGGACCCCGGCGCGCTTGTCTCGGCTTTTGACAACGCGTTGATCGACCTTTTTGAACACGGGTATGTGTCCCCTTCCCTCCTGCGAGATTTTAAATCTTTGGTCGGAGAGGCGGTCAGCTGTTTGTGCACCAAGTTCGATTTGTATGAAGAATGTCATTCCCAGTGGTTAAGGACAACCTTGACCTCGCGCAGTTACAACAATGAGCCGGCATGGATGTACGTGGCGTTTATGACGCGTGAAATTGCCTGGGTTAACCGCTCGAGGATCCCGGCGCGTATTGTATTCGAAGAGCTGAGAGATCCGGCATGGCTCGAAGGCAAAAGCCTGTTCGCTTACTTGAAGGAAATAGACCCCGGCGGGATATTTTACGCGGATTTTCTGCTGAGGGCAGCCGAATTTGGACTTTTACGCGACGAAGCTGTCTTTGACGCGCTGGTTGAAGAAGCAAACACGGGAAGCGAAAAAGCCGTTGATGTTCTAGTCGACTTTTTAGTGAAATGCTTCGAGAGCGGGGATGCCGATGATGCCGTAGAGGCTTTGTGTTATTGGGCCGGACAGGGGAACGTTAGAGCCTGGGAATGTGTGAAAGAGATAGCTGACATTGGAGTTTTGGATCTGCGAAAGCGGCATCTGACTGACGGTCTTACCGGAGAGGCATTAAAGCGTGAACTAACCCGCGGCAGTTATGGCAATAATCCGTCATGGCTGTACAGCGCGTATCTTTCTTCGTCAAACTTCGGAGAATCGGCGAAGATGATATTCGAAGAACTCGTGTCTCTGGCAAAAGATAAAGACCTGTACTTTTATCTGGAGGAGGATCTGGATCTGGCCCGCGTGAACCTTTACGAATTTCTGCTCCAGGCGGCCAATTTCAATATGCTGGATAAGCTGTGCGCCTCGCCCGCCGCGACGCGCGCGGTCATGGATTCCGTGTTCACGGGGCTTCCTCCGGAAGCGCTGAAGGACAATATTGTGAGACTGTGCTATTTTGTGGAGGACATGATCGAAGACAGGGAATTCCAGGAGTACCTGAGAGAATTATACGACCGGACGGAAGGCTTCAACCGGTTCGTCCTTGCCGCGCTGTTTTCGGTATTTGAAGACAGGTTAAAATATATAGAGGACATTTCCGGGATCAAAAAGAAGCACAACATCGTCGTGCCCGAGGCGACGCGAATCCCTTACGAGAAGATGTTCAAGGGGTCTCCGCCCTACGTTGGCCATATGTTGTTTGTGGGCAAAGACGCGGTAACGGGTGATTTTATGCCGACCCTGGAATTTTTCAGGAAAGGGGGCTGGAAATTAGTCTATCACAAAAAAAACGAGGCCGTCATCGAAAAAGGCCTCATGCGCCTGAAATTTATCAAGGCGCGTGAGGAAGAATACGACATTAACGAACATCTCGAAAACGTAAAGATATTTATGTTGCGATGTCACCAGATCGCGGAGCTTACCGTGCTTAAAGAACAGTCGCCGCCGATAAACGCCGGGGATACGCTTATTGTTATGTGTTCCTGCAGAAGCGCCGGCCTGCTTTCTGGCCCCCTCCTTAATCTTTGTTATGCAGGAGCAAGCGGTATCGGCGTAAGGGACATCGGTTACGGTCATATCAATAAACGGTTTCTCTTTCTGCTGTCTGAAGCGCTCCTCGAAAGGGTCCCCACCTATGAGGACATGTGGGAATTTATCAGGCTGCGCGACCCCGAGCTGCTGGATATTTTTACCGGGACCGGCCGGCCGCACCTGAAGGTTTTCGAGATCATCGATCCGCCCGGCCGGTTGTTCCCCGGCCGGTTGTTCCCCGAGGAGGCGGCTGAACTGGAGGCCGGCAATATCTCCTCGACGATCGGGGGCGAAGCGGGAGAGGAAGGTCCGGACCGTCGTAGAGCAAGCTCTCCCGAGGCTGTAAACGGCATTGCAGGCAAAGGCTCTCTTCGCTTTGTAGCCGCCGCTGTCTTCAGGTTGATGGCGCTTTTTGGGGTAAAGAGGACCCCGGGAACCGAGGAGTTTGCCGAGGACGTGATCGTGCCCGTTATCGAAGAATGCGTGATGTTCCTGGGCCTCTGTTTCGGCGGGCCACTTGTGTACGCGGGGATGAGGCTGTCCCACCTGATAGGGCATGCACTCCAAGGGCGCGCGCCGCCGTCAGGGAAAAAGATGGCGCTGGGGCAAAAGATCGCGGTGCCGGCGTTCGTATCGGCAATAACATTGCCCATGCTGCCCTTGTTGGCCGCGTCCGCGGGTCTTGCGGGATTCACGTCGGTTGCTGTCGCGGGAATATTTCTTCACGTGGTCGCTAACGGCCTGCTTGCGAAACCGGGCGGCGGATTTTTCGGAAGCCGCGGCAAAAGGGAGCGCGGAAAAGAAGACGAAAGCGATATCTTCCCGAAAAAACAAAAGAACGCTCCCTGCATGGACCTGTGGAAAGAAAGCGCGATAGCGGTTAGTGTCCCGGAAAATGATGACAAGATATTAGGACATGAGCATGATAAGAAAACCCTCCCCCCTCAGCCCGGCCAGCGGGAGGAGGATCAAAGCATGGAGCGCGCTTGGACCGTCATCGTGGAAACTATCGAAGCTCGCCAGGCGCT
>JAUWWB010000165.1 GCA_030617085.1 Candidatus Omnitrophota bacterium | reverse complement strand
TTTTATGGTACGCATGGGTAGGTTTTAGGTGTTAGGTGTTAGGTTTTAGGTGTTCGGTTCAATAGCCGTCACTTTTGCCTGGGTAACCCAGGCAAAAAACCTATAACCTAAAACCTAAAACCTAAAACCTAAAACCTGGGTTATTCGCCGACAAGCACTTCAGCTATCTGAATCGCATTGAGCGCGGCGCCTTTTCGGAGGTTGTCGGCTACGACCCACATGTTTATGCCGCTTGCGACGGAACCGTCTTCCCTTACGCGTCCGACGAAGACGTCGTCCTTGCCCTCGACATCGATGGGCATCGGGTATTTGCCGCCGGCAGGGTCGTCGATAACGGTGATGCCGCTGAAGGCCTTCAACAGATCAATGGCCTCCTTACGCGTAAGTTTCTTTTCGGTCTCGACGTTCACGCTTTCCGAGTGGGCGTAATAGACGGGCACCCGCACGCATGTCGCCGTCACCGGCAACTCCGGCGCCTCCATTATTTTGCGGGTCTCGTTGACCATCTTCAACTCTTCCCTGGTGTAAAGGTTTTTATCGAACACGTCTATGTGGGGGATCACGTTATACGCGATCTGGTGAGAAAACCGGCTTATCAACTCCTCCGGCACGTTATGTTCGCCTATGCCGTAGTGGGAGGCTCTTTCACTGAGCCGTGTGACCTGGTTTTCCAGCTCGAGGATGTTCTGCTGGCCCGCCCCCGAGACGGACTGAAAAGTGGTCACGACGACTCTCTTGATACGCGCCTCTTTGTTTATGGCGCAAAGCGGCAGGACCATCTGTATCGTCGAGCAGTTCGGGTTGGCTATGATCCCCTTGTGGCTCGCGATGGCATGCGGGTTGACTTCCGGGACGACGAGCGGTACTTCCGGATCCATGCGGAACGCGCTTGAATTGTCAACGCAGACCGCCCCGGCGCTCACCGCGTGCGGGAGGAACTCCCTGCTCCTCGAAGCGCCGGCCGAAACAAGAACTATATCTATGCCCCCGAAAGAATCTTTGCCGAGAACCCGCACCTCATGCTCTTCCCCGCGAAAGATCAGCTTCTTACCTTTGGACCTTTCACTGGCCAGCAGGCGGATCTCATCAATCGGAAAGTCCCGCTCCTCAAGTATCCGGAGCAGCTGCTCCCCCACGGCCCCCGTCGCCCCCATGACCGCGACGTTATATTTTTCCTTCTTCTTCAACATTAGATTTCCCTTACCACCATATCCCCGACTTCAGTCGTAGAATACCCCATCTCCGCCGCTCTCATGCTTTTCATCTTCGGGGTGACTTCCATTATGGCTTTTTCTATCGCCTCCGCCGCTTTCTGTTCGCCAAGCATCTCCATCATCATACCCGCCGATCCTATCGCGGCCAGGGGATTGATCTCGTTCCGCCCGGTAAACGCGGGGGCAGTCCCGCCGATCGGCTCGAACATCGAGACGCCTTCCGGATTGATGTTGCCACCGGCGGCGACACCCAGCCCGCCCTGTATGATAGCGGCCTGATCGGTTATGATATCGCCGAACATGTTGTCCGTCACGACGACGTCGTATTTTTCAGGGCATTCGATCATGTACAGTGTCATCGCGTCCACGTGGACATAGTCCCGTGCTATGTCCGGATAATCTTTCTCCCCTATCTCATTAAAGGCCCTTTCCCAGAGGTCGAAAGCGTAGGTCAACACGTTAGTCTTGCCGCAAAGGGTAAGTTTTTTCGCCTTGTTCCTCTTTCGCGCGTATTCGAACGCGAAACGCAGGCAACGTTCGACGCCTTTACGGGTGTTGATCGAAGTCTGTATCGCCACTTCATCAGGCGTGCCTTTCTTCAATATCCCGCCCGTGCCCGTGTACAGGCCTTCCGTGTTCTCGCGCACTACCACGAAATCTATGTCCTCCGGCCCTTTATTCTTTATCGGAGTATATACGTTAGGATAAAGCTTCACGGGCCTGAGGTTGATATACTGGTCCAGCTCAAACCGCAGGCGCAGGAGTATGCCTCTCTCGAGTATGCCCGGCTTGACGTCGGGATGGCCTATGGCGCCGAGATATATGGCGTCAAACTTCCTCAGCTCGCTGGTGGCGCCTTCGGGAAGGATCTCCCCGGTCTTCAGGTACCTTCCTCCACCAAAATCAAAGTTCGCAAACTCCATCTCGATGCCCATCTTCTTACAGACAGCATCAAGCACCTTAAGCCCCTCCCGAATAACCTCCGGCCCCGTCCCGTCCCCGGGTATGACAGCTATTTTGTACATGTGTTTCCTCTTTTTTATGGCACGACCCTGGGGTAAAGGGCAGGCACAGGGGCCTGCCCCTACATTTTTCTCCGAACCACGAACTACACGTCGAACCGCGAACTAAACTCACTTCCGCTTCCTGGCGTAAGCCATCAGCCCGCCGCGCTTAATGATCTCCTTTATGAAGGCCGGAAAGACCTCGGCCTTGTATATCTTCTTCTGCCCTTCCTTTGAGATCTCCCCCTTACCTGCGTCGACTTCGGCGTGGTCGCCCTGCTTTAGGACTTCCGCGCCTTCGGCGCTTGTGAAGATCGGCAGTCCGATGTTGATGGCGTTTCTGTAAAATATCCTGGCGAAGCTTTTG
>JAUWWB010000096.1 GCA_030617085.1 Candidatus Omnitrophota bacterium | reverse complement strand
CGTGGTGATGAGCGGGCCAGACGCTATCGCGGGGTCTATGCGCATTTTTTTGAACGCGACGGGGATCAGCACCCCGATAAAGTTGGACCATATGACGACCAGGAAAATGGAAAGCCCCACGATCATCCCCAGCGAAGTGCTCTTCTTCCAGAAATTCGCCAGGACCGTCAGTATGGTGCCGCAGGCAAGACCCAGCCCCAACGCTGTCTTCAGCTGCCGCCATACCTCCTCACCGATCCGGCTGAAATCCATGTATCCCAGGGCTATTTCCCGAACGACGACGGTCGATGCCTGGATCCCGCTGTTGCCACCGGTAGCGGTGATCACCGGAATGAACGAGACAAGCGCGATGGTCTCCGCCAGCGTCAGCTCATACCTCTGGATGACGAGACCCGTCACGATGCTCCCCAGCATGCACGTGATAAGCCAGGGAAGCCTGTTCTGGGCGGCCATGAGCGACGTCTCGGTCCCCTGCTCTTCCTCCAGGGTACCGGTCATCCGGCTTATGTCTTCCCCGCGCTCCTCGTCCATGACGTCGATGATATCGTCAAAGGTTATCCGGCCGACCAGGTGCCCCCCGTCGTCCACGACCGGCAGAGACGAAAGGTCGTATTTCTTCATCATGAGCGCGGCTTTTTCCTGGTCTTCGTCGACAACGACCGAATGGATATCTTTCTCCATTATATTGCCTATAAGCGTGCCTTTCGGGACGGTCAAAAGCTTCCTGATAGGCACCACGCCGCAAAGCCTCTCCTGACCGTTGATAACGTAGATATAGAAAACTTCCCCGCCGACCTCCATGCTCCGGATATGCCGGATCGCGTCCTCGACATCGTTGTCCTCTTTAACGGACACGAATTCCGGGTTCATCACGCGCGCGGCGCTGTCCTCAGGGTAGCTGAGGATCTCCTCCACCTCTTCCGCGTCCTCTTCCTCCAGGAGCTCCAGGATCTCCTCCCGGTCCTTCTCCGGCACCTCCTCGACGACGTCGGCCGCCTCGTCGACGGGCATCTCATCAAGCACGCTGGCCAGGCGGCCGCTGTCGACCTGCTGGAGTATCTGCAGGCGCGTCTGGGAATCGGTATCGTCAAGGACGACGGCCGCGCTCCCGGCATCGAGGGAATTGAATATGATCACCTTCTCTGGGACGGAAAATTCCCCCAGTATCTCGGCGATATCCTCCGGCTCCATCTCCCGGAGAAAACCGCGCATCTCGGGATACCTGGACTCTTCCAAAAAAGCCTCAAGCCGCCGGATACGCTCTTCCCTGGCCTGATGCTCTTTCCTGTCGGGATCTTCTCTGTATTCGGTCATGGGTTTTAGGTTATTAGGTCATAGTTCATAGGTTATAGGTCATAGGTTTTAGGTCATAGGTCATAGGTTTTAGGTTATAGGGGTTTGTTGCAGCGCTTAGTTAACAGTGCTGCCTGCTGAACCTATCACCTATCAACTAATATTATACTTCCAATCACCAAAATGCCAATATTTTTTTCAACCCGATTCAAACTGAAAACCCCTTCAAACGAATAGGCGGGGCTTTCCAGCCCCGCATCGTGGCGTTACGAATGGACAAAATGCGGGACAGGAATGTCCCGCCTATTCGGGACGCGTGCAAATTTCTCAAGCAGAAAGCTCCGAAAATATGTTATAATTATTTATCATGAAGCAGAAATCCGGAATAGTAGCCATATCGGGGCAGCCTAACGTGGGTAAATCCACGATGCTGAACGGGTTCCTCGGGGAGAAGGTCGCCATCATCAGCAAAAAGCCGGAGACCACGCGCGATAACATCCGCGGCATCTTTACCGAAAAGGGCTGCCAGATAATCTTCGTCGACACCCCCGGCATACACAAGCCGCACGACCTTCTCGGCAAGGTGATGCTTTCACGCGCGCAATCCACGCTGATGGAATCGGAGATCGTCCTTTTCGTCACGGAAAAGCGGCTGGCATTCAACAAGGATGATGAAAATATATTCCATCGCCTGCCGGATCCAAAAAAAGACCAAAAAGTCATATTCGTCATCAACAAGATCGATAAGGTGAAGGACAAGAAGCTGCTCCTCCCGCTCATGGAAAAGGCCGCGAAATTATACCCCTTCGACGAGATCATCCCCATATGCGCCCTCAAGCAGGAAGACCTGGACAGGCTGCTTGAAGTAATAAAATCCTACCTCCCCGAGGGCCCCCTCCTCTACCCCGAGGACCAGCTGACCGACAAAACCGAACGCTTCCTCATCCGGGAGATCATCAGGGAAAAAGTCCTGAACCAGACCTGGGAGGAAGTCCCCCATTCGGTCGCGGTAGCCATCGACGACTGGAGCGAAGACGAGAAAACAGGCATCCTCAACATCTACGCCACGGTTTACGTCGAACGCGCTTCCCAGAAAGCCATCGTCATCGGGAAAAAAGGCGAAATGATGAAAAGAATAGGCACGCACGCCCGTCCGGAGATCGAAGAACTGCTCGGCAGGCACATATACCTCAACCTGTGGGTAAAAGTGCACGAAAAGTGGAAGAAGGACCCGCTGGCGCTAAGGGAGATGGGGTATACGGAGTAGGATGCGCCATGTAGGGGCAGGCCCCTGTGCCTGCCCTTGCCCTGCGAAGCGCTGTCGACGCCGGGCCCACCTTAGGCGGGCGCAAGAAGGCGCTGACGACGGTCCGCGTGGGAGGGGGTCCGTGCTCAAACATCCGATGCCGTTCTGCACGGCATCGGAACTGCGCGCGGACCCCCTCCCACGCGGACCTTGGCTAATGATATCCGACAGGGTTTTAATGGCCTCGTATGCCCCCCACGCGGATCTTGGCTAATACGAACCTACACTGACGAATAGGCGGGGCATTCCTGCCCCGCAATGTTGGCTAGCCGTCCGTGTTGAATTCGTAATTCGGAGTAGATGCCCGCGCTTTACGCGTTTATGTAACCTGCTTCTTTTTTCTTCTCGCCGCGACATACTTATGTATCACGCTGGCGACCAGGGTCTGATAGGGCAGGCCTTCTTCCAGGGCTATCGTTTGAATGCCGTCGAGGTCTTTAGATGATATCCTTATGTTGAGGCGTTTGTCTTTTTTGAAAGTAGCATCCGCGTATTTCTTATAGCGCGCTTTTGGCGCCTTTACGCTTTTCCACTCCCCTTTTTCATATGATCTTAATATTTCTTTTTCCTCGTCATGTTTTTTCATGGCCTTACTCCTTTTTCAAATAAGTTCTTGTGGCCTTTCTGCTCGGTATTATCGTCTTCAGGAATATCTCGTTTTCCCCTTCTACAAAAGGGACTAAATACACGTATTCCTCGATCTCGATCACAAAAAGCTTTTGATCTTTGTACTTTTTCTTATTCGGATGCTCCAGAACATCAAGGAGTTTGTCTTTTTGGATACAATAAACTACTTCTTCGAAAGACACTCCTCTTTCCGACTTTAGCTTTCGGTTTTTCTCCTCGTTCCAGCTGAAGTGCTTCATATCCGAATATTATCACACTGTGTGCCTTTTGGCAACAAAGTCTTTAAAAGCTTGGGAGATCTTTAAGATTGTAGGGTGTCCCCAAATGGGACGTCCCCGCATTTCCTGCACGGCATCGGAACTGCGCGCGGACCCCCTCCCACGCGGACCTTGGCTAATACGAACCTACCCTAACGAATAGGCGGGGCATTCCTGCCCCGCAATGTTGGCTATCCGTGTTGAGTTCGTGGTTCGTAGTGGCTCTCCACACCGAATAGGCGGGACATTCCTGTCCCGCAAAGATGTCGTGGGGCGTGGGAATTAGATGAGACGTCCCCGCATTTCCGTAAATGTAATTACATGTAGGGGCCTGCCCCTACATCGTCGCGCGTCTCGTCGACCCATGCGCCTCGCCTGGATTACAGCGCCGTCTCAATAGCTTTGTAAGACTGCTGCATCTGTTCAATATCTTCAAAAACAGACCCGATCTTCAGGGCCTCCTTAAACAGACTCTTTAACAAAGATTCGAGGTCCTCTGACTTGATCTCATTGGATGATATCCGTTCCAGGAAGCTCTTTATGCTGCCGAACGCTTCCGTCTTATACTCCTGACTGGTGTTATAGTAGAACGCGATAAGCCACGCCAGAGCCCCGCGCGCGTAAATATCCGGAAGGGCCCTGACCTGGCCGTTTTCGACGTCGCAATCGGTATACTCGTCAGCGACAACAGTGATATAATCCGCTTCAGCGTATTTGTCCCGGGCTTTCTCCGCCAGCTTGAGCCCTTTCCTTTGCGGGGCGAACGAGACGATTCTGGCGCTGCTGATCAACTCCCTTAATTTTTTCGCCTCTTCCGAATCGCCTTTACCCTTTTCACTCAAAGATCTCAGTTTTTTCTGTTGCTCATCCAGCATTTTCATAGCTTTCCCCATGGCTTTCCAATATGAATCAGGATCATTTATATCGAAGGTCATTATCTGCCGCGCGTTCAGCTCGCCGAATCCCGCCTCCGCCAGGGCCTT
>JAUWWB010000129.1 GCA_030617085.1 Candidatus Omnitrophota bacterium | reverse complement strand
GTTCGGAGAAAAATGTAGGGGCAGGCCCCTGTGCTTGCCCGCCTCTGGCGGGCCTGCCCTTTACCCTGCGAAAAGGGCGAACAAGAAAGGAAGGAGAGGGTTATGCGTTCGGATCTAATGAAGAAAGGGCTTGAGAGGGCGCCGCACCGGTCTCTTTTTAAGGCGCTGTCATACACCGATGAGGAACTGAACAGGCCGATTATCGGGATAGCCAATTCCGCGAACGAAGTCATCCCGGGACATCACCATCTAAAGGATATCGCCGAAGCGGTCAAGGCCGGTGTCCGGATGGCCGGGGGGACGCCGATGGAGTTTAGCACCATAGGCGTCTGCGACGGTATCGCCATGGGGCACAAGGGGATGAAATACTCCCTCCCTTCGCGGGAGCTTATTGCCGATTCCGTCGAGATAATGGGGACGGCTTACCCCGTCGACGGGCTCGTCTGCATATGCGACTGCGACAAGATAGTCCCGGGCATGATGATGGCCATGCTCAGGCTCAATATCCCCGCTATCCTTGTAAGCGGCGGCCCGATGCTCGCCGGTCACGTAAAAAAGAAGGCCATTGATCTGATAAGCGTCTTTGAGGGTGTAGGCGCGCGCGCCTCGGGAAAGATCACTGACGAAGAGCTGAAGCAGCTCGAGGATGAGGCGTGTCCCGGCTGCGGGTCATGTTCCGGGATGTTTACGGCTAATTCCATGAACTGTCTCAGCGAGGCCCTGGGGCTGGCCCTTCCCGGCAACGGGACCATTCCCGCCGTCATGGCAAAAAGGCTGCGTCTGGCCAAGATTGGCGGCATGAAGGTCATGGAGCTTGTAAAGAAGGATATTAAACCCAGGGACATAGCGACCCGTAATGCTTTTGAGAATGCGATCACCGTTGAGATGGCCCTCGGAAGTTCCACCAACACGGTTCTGCATCTTCCGGCCATCGCGAATGAGGCCGGGATGGATCTGGACCTTGGACAGTTTAATGAGATCAGTGAACGCACCCCCAACCTATGCCGCATCTCGCCCGCCGGGGAGACACATATCGAAGACCTTGACGCCGCGGGCGGTATCCCCGCCGTGATGTCCGAACTTAATAAGAAGGGACTCCTCCACATGGACGCCGTTACGGTGACTGGGGCGACCGTGAAGAAGAACATCCAGGGGTGCGTAAACCTCGACCCTGAGGTGATCCGGCCGATAGATTCGCCTTATTCGCCGGACGGCGGGATCGCGATACTCACCGGGAACCTTGCCCCGGACGGGGCGGTCATCAAGAAATCGGCTGTCGATGAGAGCATGCTCGTCCACGAGGGGCCCGCCCGGGTATTTGACTCGGAAGAGGAAGCCATGAAAGTCATAATGGGCGGGAAGATAAAAAAGGGTGACGTCGTCGTTATCCGTTACGAGGGCCCAAAAGGCGGCCCGGGCATGCGCGAGATGCTGGGCCCGACTTCCGCTATCGCCGGAGAAGGCCTGGACAAGGATGTCGCGCTTATTACCGACGGACGTTTTTCCGGCGGCACGCGCGGCGCCGCGATAGGCCACGTCTCGCCCGAAGCCCAGGAGGGCGGGGCCATATGCATAGTCGAAGAAGGGGACAAGATACGCATAGACATCCCGAACAGGTTCCTGGAACTTCTGGTTGACGCTGATGAGATCGAAAAGCGCAAAGAGAAGTGGCAGCACCCCGACTACAAGGTAAAAGAAGGGTACCTGTACAGGTACGCGAAGCAGGTCACCTCGGCTTCTACCGGGGCGATCTTTCGTAAGGATTAAAAATGGTCTTCGGGGTCTGGTCTTTAATTTTGAATTTAGGAAAAATTCAAGACCTGACCCCTCATTGTCATGCAAGATTATAAATACTGCCCGATGTGTAGGACGTCCCTGGGTTGGGACTTTGTGGAAGGTCGCGACAGGTTGACCTGTAAAGGGTGCGGCTGGATCAATTATCGCAATCCTCTTCCCGTTATCGCCTGCATCGTTTCCAGCCGGAACGGAGAGCTTCTTTTGATCAAAAGGGGGGTTGAGCCTTCCAAAGGACGCTGGGCGTTGCCCGGCGGGTTTATTGAGGCGCATGAGACGTCTCAGGAAGCCGGCTGCCGTGAATTGCGTGAAGAAACCGGACTGGCAGGCGAACCCGGCCGCCTGGTAGGAGTGTATTCGCAGGAGAGCCGGATGTATGGATCCGTGCTCGTGATCGGCATGGAATTTACCGTCGAGAAAGAAGACACCAGGGCGGGCTGCGATGCTAAAGACGCAAAATTCATCACCCCGGCCGCCCTCCCAAATATCCCTTTCATAAGCCACCGCAAACTCATAGAAAATTTCCTGTGCGCGTAAAAACGGGGTCAGGTCTTGAATTTTGCCTAAAATCAAAATTCAAGACCTGACCCCTCACGTTTGAGACCTTACCGATTAGATTTTTTGAAAATAGTTGAAAGAAAATGCCTTCTTTTTGTGTCTTATATAGTAGGGGATTATTTTAACACAAAAGGAGGTATTATCATGGCAAGACCTTTGCGGATCGAGTTTCCCGGAGCGATTTATCACATAATTCAAAGAGGGGTAGAAGGAATAAATATATTTGAAACGCATCGGGACAGAGAGAAATTTTTCGAATATATTTCTGATGCGTTCCTCAAATACAATTGCCTTGTTCATGCTTACTGTTTGATGTCCACGCACTACCATCTGATACTACAGACAATGAAGGCAAATCTTTCAAAAGTGATGCATTACCTGAATACTGGTTATGCTACATATTCTAATATTAAGCGAGAACGAGGAGGCCCTCTATTCCGGGGAAGGTACAAATCTATTCTGGTGCAAGAGGGGGAATATTTGCAGCATCTATCACGGTATATACATTTAAATCCCGTGAAAGCGAAGATAGTTAAAGAACCACTGGATTATCCGTATTCAAGTTTAAAATATTTCACCGGCAGAGGGCAATTACCCGATTGGCTGTATGTTGACATGATTTTGGGTGAGTTTCATCACGATAGGGCGAAAGCAATGGAAATGTACACGGAATTTGCTACGGTTGAAAAGGGAGAGCAGGAAAGCAAAAAAATAATCGAAGATAACATCAGGCATGGCATCATATTGGGTGATGATGAGTATTTCGAATGGATAAGAAAAACATTTATAGACCGTCGAAACGATCAAGAAATCCCTGTGCTTGGTAAATTACAAATAAGGCCCGAAATCGATCAAATAGCAAGTATGACAAGTTCGGAAATAAAAGACCCCATGTTACAGCGGGATCTTTTAATATACCTGGCTCGTAAATATACGGATAAGCGGTTAAAACAAATAGCGGAATTTGCAAATTTGGGGTATTCAGCTGTCAGCAAGATTTATTCGAAAACGGAAAAAACCAGAAAAAAGGATAAGAGCCTGGATAAATATATTCAGAAAATCGAGGGGAAATTGCTGGCCATGCAAGACAATGAGGGGTGAGGTGTTGTGTTTTTTTTTTATGAAAAATTAAAAACCTTACACCACCCCGATGGGTGGGGTTGTTTTTTTTTCTTTGGTTAGTTGG
>JAUWWB010000061.1 GCA_030617085.1 Candidatus Omnitrophota bacterium | reverse complement strand
TCTTCGCTTCGCTCAGAATGACAAAGTAGGCAAACAGAATGACAAAGTAGGCAAA
Organism: Candidatus Omnitrophota bacterium; assembly: GCA_030617085.1. Taxonomy (GTDB): domain Bacteria; phylum Omnitrophota; class Gorgyraeia; order Tantalellales; family Tantalellaceae; genus JAUWWB01. Next base: position 6,247 of record JAUWWB010000061.1, on the reverse strand, counting down.
CATCAGACTTCAGGCATCGGGCTTCAGGGTTTTGACCCTCGCTACTCCCTCCCTGCCTTTTCCGCGATCTCGGCTATGTTTTCGAGTTTTCCGTAGCAGATCAGCGTATCGTTCAGGAGGAGACGGTCCGAGGCGTGCGGCGCGGGTATCACGCTGGTTCCCCTTTCTATGGCCAGCACCAGGATGTCTTTCTGCCGGAACGTCGCGTCGAAAAGCGTTTTGCCCAGGTCAGCGCAGCTCTCGTTCTGCAGCGTCACTTCGGCAACCCCGTACCCCTCCGCGAGCCTCAATATCTCCTCGACCGGGCGTTTCGTGAAGGTGGGGCTTTTTATCAGTTTTGCCTGTATCCTTTTTGTCAACTTTCTGGTCACCTCCTTGTTGAGAGAGACCTTTATGAGCAGCAATATCGCCAGAAGGATCACGGTGATATTGACCAGGACGGGAGCCAGCCCTCCTCTCACGAGAGAAAGCATCAGAGTGGTGATCACGGAGATCAGCCCGGCGTTGCCCAGTATCATCAGGACCATGATGATCCTGCGGCGTATGTTGTTGGAAACGACAAGCTCCGAGTCTCTCGTGGTGAACCCCGTCCCGGTAAAGGCGGAAACGGCCTGGAAAAAGGCCCTTTTTTCGTCAAGCCCGGTGAGGTTCAGCGCGACCGAGGCGATCTTCACGATGACCACGGAAAGAGTGATAATGGCTACGACCGTGATAACAAATATGAAATTCATGTGACCTGCCCTGTGTCTTCGATCTCCCCTACGATCTCTTCCAGCATGTCCTCTATCGTGACAATGCCCGCGACATTGTTTTCCCTGTCGACGACGATCCCCATCGGCTGCTTTCTGCGCCGCAGCCGGGTCAGCGCTATGTCAAGACCGTCTTCCATCTTAACATAGACGGGATCACGGATAAAATCCTTTACCGGAGCGTTTTTATCTTTCTCCTCCGCCCTGAAAAGTATGTCATAAATATTGACTATGCCGATGATGTGGTTCTTGTTTTTTTTGTAGACGGGTATCCGCGAAAACCCCGTAAGGGAGACCAGCCTCTTAAGGTTGTCCGTGTCGTCATCCACGCCTATGGATGATACGCGGTACAGCGGTACCATGATCCTTTCCACCTTTTTCGCACTGAAATCCAGGATCTTGTGTATAAGTTCGACCTCGTCAGCTTCGACCTCTCCGGTTTCATACCCCAGAAGCAGTATCCTCTTGAGGTCCCGCTTGGTGAGTGTCAGTTCCCATGGGGCCTTTCTTTTGCCGAACGGGGTAAGCAGAAACCTTGCCGTAAAATTAACGGCCGCGATCAACGGGCGGAACAGCCGGAAAAAATTGCTCAAAGGCGCTACCGTGTGCAAAGCCAGCACGGTTGAAAACTGCCTCGCTATCATCTTCGGCACGATCTCCGCGAAGATAAGGGTCACGGGCACCATTACCACGATTGTAATCGCGGGCGCCGCCGCCAGGGCGAAATACTCGGCAAATATTCGCGTGGCGAGGACAGAAGCGATGACGACAGCCAGGTTCGTTCCCACAAGAGTCGTCGCGAGATAAACGCCTTCCTTTTGCAGAAAAGCGTCAAGTTTCAGCGCGCGCGCGTCGCCTGAATCCACGAGGCCTTTGAGCTTGATCCTGTTCGCGCTCGTAAATGCCATCTCAGAGGCCGTAAAGAAGGCCTGCATGATTATGGCGGCAATGACCAGTATCGTGTAAAGTGTTATCATCTCAGGGTTTTTTTATCGTCAGGCTTGTTATCCGGTTCTTGGAGACATCGTTAACCGTAATGACAAATCCGTCGACCTTTATGCTGTCTCCCGCCCGGGGGATCCTCCCCATCCGGAGTATAACATATCCGCCTATGGTATCGACCTCGTCCGTTTCGATAGCAAGCCCGACTTCCTCGTTAACTTCGTCAATATGCGCCTGGCCGCTGACTTCGTAACTCTTCTGGTCGATCATGCGGATCCTCGGGGGCTCAAAATCAAATTCGTCCCGTCTCTCTCCGACGATCTCTTCCAGGATATCCTCAATGGTGACCACGCCGGAAGTAACGCCGTACTCGTCGGTAACTATGGCCATGTGCGTATGCTTCCTTTGCAGTTCGTGAAGGAGGTCATCTATCCTCATGCTTTCCGGCGCGAAGAACGGCTGCCTGACAAAGTCTTTTACCGGAGCCGAGGGGTTAATCAGAAAGTCCTTGGAATGGATGACGCCGACGATGTTATCGAGCGTGTGCACATAGACCGGAAGCCGGGAATACTGGCTTTCTTTTATCTCCCGGATAAGCTCATCGCGTTCCATCGTGAGGTCGAGCGCCACGATGTCTATGCGGGGGGACATGATGTCAGCCGCGTTCAATTCCTTGAACGCGAGGATGCTGTCGATCATGTCCTTTTCTTTTTCCTTGACGATCCCCCGTTTTTTCCCCAGCAGGAACAGCGAACGGATCTCCTGTTCCGTGATCTCGGGCCGCTCGGAAGGGATCTTGAGGCCCAGGGCGCTGACGATAGCATAAGCGATTCTGCTCAAGACGAATCTTACCGGGGCGAATATCCACTCCAGCGCCTTGAGGGGCAATGAGGCGAAAAAGGAAACCCTTTGCCCGTTGGCAAGCGCGAACATCTTCGGCGTGACTTCCCCAAAGACAAGGACGACGGCAGTCATCACCGCGATGGATACGGCGATGCCCTTTTCTCCCATGGCGGTATAAAAAAAGTCCGCCAGGACGGCGCTCGCGGCTATGTTCATGAGAGTGTTCCCCACGAGGATCGTGACAAGAAGCCTGTGAGGGTCGGCGAGAAGTGTTGTTACCCTTCTTGCGGGTGGGGTTTCCAGGGCCTCGATCTGTTTGAGCCTGATCCTGTCGAGGGACAGAAAGGCGGTTTCCGAGCCGGAAAAAAACGCGGAGGCTATTATTAATAGAACAAAAGCAGCTATATCCACTTAACCGTCCGTCAACTTTTCCTTGACCATCCTGCTGATGACTTTTCCGTCGGCGCGCCCCCCGACGCGGGCCATCACATCGCTCATGACCCTGCCCATATCTTTCGGGGACCCCGCCCCCAGGCGCTCGATCGATCCGGAAATGATACCGGCGAGTTCCTCTTCGGAGATCTGTTCCGGCAGGAAAACCTCAAGCACTGCCAGTTCTTCCGTTTCCTTTTTCACGAGGTCCTCGCGGTTCCCCTGTTTGAACTGTTCTATGGATTCCTTATGCCGGCGCGCCATTTTTTGTATAAGGCCGATGACTTTTTCGTCCTCCAGTTCCTTTACCCTGTCGGCGATCTTGCGGTTCTTCATCTCGCTGATGAGCATTCTGAGGACCGAGACCTTTACCTTCTGCCCGCTTTTAAGGGCATCCTTAAGCTCTTCTGTTATTTGTTTTTCCAACATCGCACACGACCTCACATGCTTTTGCCGCCCGGGCGCGTTTTATTCCTGAAAGCTTTCTCGCGGCGAAAAAATACCTTACCGGATCAAGGTAATCAATTATCAATTTTCCCTGGAGATGGTCGAACTCATGCTGGATAGCCCTGGCGGCCAACCCGGTGAACTTTTTTATGAAAAACTCACCCTTCCCGTCCCGGGCCCGGACCTTTACTTCACCGGGGCGCGAAACCCTGACCGTAACACCGGGCAGGCTGAGGCATCCCTCTTCCATGCCCGACTTTTTCTTCGACCTTTCGAGGATCTCCGGGTTCACGAAATTGATCAGGCCTTCGCCTGTATCGATAACGAATATGCTCAGCCCGAGGCCCGCCTGCGTCGCGGCAAGGCCGATCCCCTGGTTGGCATACATAACGTCAGTCATCGATTTTAGTGTGTTTTCAATATCCCGGTTAAACTCCTCGACGGCTGTCGTCCTGATCCGCAGGCAGGGATCGGGGTATGTCTTAACTTCCAGCGGCCCCATTTATTTGCCCTTGACCTGGTTGTTCTTGCCCAGTGTGAGCTTGCGCGTCTTGAAGTTGTGGGCTTCCTTGGTCTCCATGAGACAATAAGACAGGATCACCAGCTCGTCCTCGGACTCGCCCCTCCTCGCGGCAGGGCCGTAGAGGACTATTTTCCCCGAGTCGGCCTTTTCCTCGATCACGTACGTCGTAAACCGTTCGCCGTTGTTGACGTTAAGGACCTGCACTTGCTCCCCGGGCATTATGTCAACGGCGCTGCTGATCGATTTATCGATACCGATGCTGCCATCATATTTTAGGTCCGTATTCGTGATATGCGCGTTGGTTATCTTCGACTTGCAAAATATTCGCAACATGATGTCCTCCTTAGAAAAGGCGCTTATTTCAGCCTTTTCTTTATCAATTGGGCGACCCTTTCTCCGGATATCAGCATGCCGCCGAAAATGGGCCCCATCCTGGGGCTGCCGAAAACCGCGTTCGCGGCCATGCCGGCAACGTAAACGTTCGGAAAGATCTCCCTTGTATTCGTTTCCATAGAGCCCTCGCCCGCTTCGGCCCACATGGACTTTTCGCCCATCACGCCGCCGGTTTCCGTTACGAGTTTTATTTTCGCCTTTTTCTCAAGAAGATGGGCGACTTCGCAGGGGTGGCCGCTGGCGTCGACCACAAACCGGGATTCGACGCTTATCGGGTCGACATGCAGGTTCGCCATGCTTACCGCCGACCAGTTTACGACAAGGCCCCTGACGGCGTTGTTCTTGATCATGAGGTCCTCGACCTCTATAAGGTTAAATATCTTCAGTCCCGCGAGAGTGGCCCTGGAACAGAGCGTGGATACCGCCTGCACTGAATCCGCCGTATAATAATGTTCGCGGTATTTTTTTGCCGGGACGCCGAATTCCCGGAGGATCTTTCTGCCTTTTTCCTGGACGACTATCTCGTTAAACATCATCCCGCCGCCCCACATTCCCCCGCCGATACTGAGCTTCCGCTCAAAAAGGGATACCTTTATGCCGGCTTTGGCAAGGTGATACCCGGCTACCAGGCCCGCGGGGCCGCCGCCTACGATGGCTACATCGGTCTCCAGATATTCAATGAGCTTATCCGAAAAGCTTTCGATTATGGCCCTGGAGATCACAATGTCACTCAATGTCTTTTTGTTCATCTTCGCCGCTCGCGCATCTCCCGTTTTCCCAGAGGTTTCCTGCTGATATTCGTGAGGTTTTCATCGTCAAAATAAAGGTACAAGTCCTCCGCGAGGTGCCCGGCGCCTACGGGGAGTCCGGAGATCCGCGCCCTGTATATCCACTCTTCCCGCGGGTGAGCCCATTTATCCGAGATGACGGTGCCCTTCATATCTGGCTCGCCATATACCGAGACGACCCGATCCCTGTTCATGCCGACTTTAAGCGATCCTTCACCAAGCGGCTGTTTTAAAAGCTGCCTTGTCTTCGGGATCTCGACATCCGCGCACCCTGCCAGAAAAAGACATGAAAGGGCGAGACACAGCAAACGATAGATATTCAAAACGCACCTCCAGGCAATAGTGTGGTCGCGGCTTTACGGCATTTGCTTGTATATCCGGTAGAGCAGATCGCAAAGGTACTTTAGAAAAATATTCTTGTCCTCGTCTTCGACATCGAGGATCTCAACCCCGACCTCATAAGGAGCGTTATCTTCCAGACTGACCTTCCTCTGCCAGGCGATCTTCCCCGCCAGGCGGATCGGGTTCTCTGCTGTCGGGAGACGCAGGAAGAGCTGCACCTTCCCGGAGGTTTCGGCTTCATCCAGCTTTGTGCCGACCACGAACCGCATGCCTATCGGCGAAATGTCACTGGTCTCGACCTCTTCAACCCGTTCACCGAGCCTGACCGTCACCTTCAGCGGGATCTCTGTCCTGACATAACGTCTTCTCTCAGAAGGTTTTTTCATATAATACCCCCAATGGGCAGAAGTATAGCATATGCGGGTAGTTACGTCAAGGGTTTGAAGTTGGGAGTTCGTAGTTCGGAGTGCCCTAACCGCACGTAGGGGCAGGCCCCTGTGCCTGCCCTTGCCCCGTGCCCGCAACGATGTAGGGCAGCCCCGCATCGTACCAGCGTTGCGGGACAAGGATGTCCCGCCTGTTCGGGAGAAAGAGCACCATCCACCATCAACCGATCAGCTCTCCACGGGCTCAGAAATAGGTTCAACCGGCGGCAGTTCTTCCATCTCCGGCATTTCGGGCTGCTCCACGGGGACGGCTTCCCGCGGGGGTGCCGCGGGGATCGGCGGGAGCGTTACCCGCTCGAACAGCGACCTGCCCCTTCTGGCGGTCACGATCCCGAGAAGCAG
>JAUWWB010000119.1 GCA_030617085.1 Candidatus Omnitrophota bacterium | reverse complement strand
GTAGCCGCAGGCTTTCCCTCGGCTTCGCTCGGGATGGTTCAGGGATGGTGAGCTTGTCGAACCATAGCCTGCGCAAGAATATGCTGACGACGGTCCGCGTGGGAGGGGGTCCGTGCTCAAACATCCGATGCCGTTCTGCATGGCATCGGAACTGCGCGCGAACCCCCTCCCACGCGGACCGTCGTCAGCATATTCTTGCGCAGGCTATGGTTCGACAAGCTCACCATCCCTGAACCATCCCGAGCGAAGCCGAGGGAAAGCCTGCGGCTACATTTTTGGAGCTCTCACCCCTCGCCTTCCACTACGCGGGTTTGTATAGCTTGTCCAGGGTCTCGGATACGGCTGTAACCGTGCTGATAAAGACCCGGACCTTCTTTTTGGTTATCATTTCGACATCTTCGATAGCCTTTTCATTGAGCGGGTTCGACATCGCCACGGTCAGGATGTTTCCTATGACATCAAGAGGCACGATATTGTACTGCCTGGCCACGTTTTCCGGGATAATCTTGCCGGACTCTTTTGCCAACTCGTAATTTTCCAGGGGCAGGTAAGGAAATCCGTACTGGACGGTCAGGGCCTGGACTATATCACGCTCGTTCACGTACCCCAGCTTGACCAGGATCTGGCCCAAAAGCCCCCCCTCGCGCCTCTGGTATTCAAGAGTCCGCTCCAACTGCTCTCTGGTAATGATCCCGTTGCGGACCAGGATCTCTCCGAGCTTTTTCCCTACACGTTCCTGGGCTGTCATTTTTTCTCCTGTACTTGCCGCGGCGCTATCCGATCATTTGCAGCAACTCCTCGACGCTTGACGACCTGGACACCGTATCGTCGTACGTTATCGCACCGGACTTGTAAAGATCGGCCAGCGCCTGGTTCATCGTCCTCATCCCGACCTTTTGCGAGGTTTGGATAATGGAATATATCTGGTGTTCCTTGGCCTCCCTTATCAGGCTTCTGACAGCCGATGTCGCCACGAGGACCTCGGTGGCCAGGGCCCTGCCGGTTTGGCCCATGCGCGGTATCAGTTGCTGTGAAAGGATGCCTACCAGCACGAACGAAAGCTGGGACCTGATCTGCGGCTGCTGGTGGGCGGGAAACACGTCCACTATCCTGTTTACGGTCTGGACGGCGTCCGAAGTATGCAAGGTCCCGAGGACAAGGTGTCCCGTATCGGCGCAGACCAGCGCCGACTGTATCGTATCAAGATCGCGCAGCTCGCCGATAAGTATGACATCCGGGTCCTGCCTCAGCACGTGCCTCAGCGCGTCATGGAAAGAATAAGTGTCCTCATGAAGCTGTCTCTGGTCGATAATGGCCTTTTTGTTTTCATGCACGAACTCGATGGGGTCCTCGACAGTCACGATATGGCAGTTCCGGCTCGTGTTGATCTCATCAACCATGGCCGCGAGGGTGGTCGATTTACCGCTGCCGGTCGCGCCGGTCACGAGCACCAGCCCCCTGTGCGCCGCGCAAAAGTCCCGCGCTATTTCTTCCGGCAGCCCGCATTCCGCTATGCTAAGGATCCCGAACGGTATCAGCCTTATGGCGCAGCCGACATTTTGCCGCTGAAAAAAGGTGTTGACCCTGTACCGCCCCACGCCCTCGATCGATATCGAAAAATCCAGTTCCTTATCCTTCTCAAACTTCTCTATCTGGTCGCCGCGCATGATGCTGAAAACGATGTCCCTTGCCTCCCCGGGGGACAAAGCATTCCCATCCACCTCCACCAGGTCGCCATCGATACGGTAATGCAAGGGCGTATGCGCGCCGATGTGAAGGTCCGACGCCCGCTTCTCCGGCATAGCCGCCAGTATTTCCCTGATATCCTCCCTCATCTCTCACCCCTCATTCCCCAACCACTCTATTCTTCCCCTGCTCCCTGGCTTTCCCGGCATAATGGCGAGCCCTGGCGATGATCTCCTCCGCGTTCGACCCGTCTATTGGATTCTCACCGACCCCGATGCTTACGGTGATCCTGTCACCCGGCCTGGGCGAGATCTTCATTTCTCCTATCTTCCTGCGGATATCTTCGCCCATTTCTAGCCCCTCCCTCTTGTTCTGTTCGGGCAGGATCACCCCGAATTCACTGTGCCCGAACTTCGCGACTTTCCCAAGCGGAGGCATGGCCCCCCTCAGGAAGCTGCCGAGCTTTTTCAGAAGATGCTCCGCCTTCTCCGGGCCCTGGCGATCCGAATATCCCTCGAAATCATCCACGTTTATCACCAGCAGCGCGCACGGCCTTTGATAGTGTATGGACCTTTTGATCTCCTCCTCCAGCCGCTGTTCAAGGAAAGAAAACGTGTAAAGCCCGGTAAGGGTGTCGATAACCTCCAGGCTCTTTACCATTTCTTCCGCCAGAAAACTCTGGTACCCGAGGACCAGCTCTTTTCCAAAAGCGATTATACCCTCTATATCCTCTTCGTTAAACTCGACCTTTTCCCCGAAATTAGCGAACATCACAACTCCTACCACGCTGCCCGTCACCGTCATGGGGAACAGGATAACATTCATCCGGCCCAGTTTCTCCCCAAACTCCTTCTCCCAGGGTTTAGTCAGCGGACGCGAATCGACCGAAAGGTACTCATTCCCCGAAAAAAACTTTTCCAGGGAAGAAAGCTTCAGGCCGATATCATCGGTGTCGATATCCCTGCCGGAACTGTTGAAAAAAGATCTCAGGGAATATTCCCGTTCCTTTCCCTTGATAAAAATGGCGCAGAAACCGCCGTCTTCGTACATTTCCGCCGCTATCTTTTCCGTGGCAAAATCGGTCACTTCCTTGAAAGCCGCCCCTGAGCTGATAAGATCCCCCAACCTCATCAAATTCGTAAGCGTAAGAACCTTCCTGTGTATCCTGACATTCAGCAGCGCCGTCTTTTTGCTGTATTCATGCAGCTCTCCCATATATCCGCGGATCTTATCCGTTATGGTATTGATGGAGCTGGCCACATCTCCCAGTTCATCCTGCCTCTTGAGCGTGACCTTCGTCTCGTAATGTCCGTCCGCTATGTTTTTCGTCTCGCTGGCGAGATCCACGACGGGGTGTATGATCCTTCTTGCCAGAATGTAGCCCCCCAGGGAAAGCCACAAAACGCACAGGAGGATCGACGCTATCTGCATTGTACTGACAGGCAAACCCGAGATAATATAATCCACAAGCACATAGACCATGCTGAGAAGAGGAACGACCGACATGAGAAAAAAAGCGATTATCAGCTTATATTTCACGCCTTCTTTTTCCAGTGGCACATATTTTAGAAATGACATACCGGACCTCCCACGTATACGAAAGAAAATATTGATCCCGTTTCTTCAAGCCCCGACTTATCAAGAATACCTAATTTTTATATGAAAGTCAAAAGGGGGGGCAGTTAGTTCGGAGTTCGGAGTTCGGAGTTCGGAGTGAGTGGGGCGAGGGAGTAAGGAGTAAGGAGTATGGAGTAAGGCGTAGGGGGGGTGGGCACAAGGTTGTAGGCGGCAGGTGGTCAAGCTCCCGCTTCAGGATCTCCTCGCCGGAGGGGCCTCCGGCCCCGAACCCGTATCGCCCCAACGACACTCCGAACTCCGAACTACGAACTACGAACTACGAACTACACCTCCGGCCCACACTGAGCAAAAAACCCACGCCTATGAGGGAGGCGATGGTGTTGGAGCCGCCGTAGCTTATGGCCGGCAGGGGGAGTCCGACGACGGGCATGAGGCCGATCGTCATCGATATGTTCACGAGGACCTGGAAAGCGATCAGCATCACGACCCCGGAAGCTATGGCTTTTCCGTAGATATCATCGGCCCTCGAGATGATCCTTATCCCCC
>JAUWWB010000122.1 GCA_030617085.1 Candidatus Omnitrophota bacterium | reverse complement strand
GCGAAGAATTGCGGAAGATATACGACATGCAGATATTTGCGTAGTTTGCCTGATGTTTCAGAGTTGGGCGGGGACGTCCCCAAGTTACCCGGCATCCATCTGTTCCTGCAGGTCTGACCCCCATGTTTCCCGCTTTACTGATGAGCATTCTTAACCTCCTAACTTGCTGATCCGTAACCATCCAAACCTCCTTAATTTTGAGATTTGAATAGTTTAATTCTTGTGGCTATATTAGGGAATTATAATTGTCGCTCATCACCCCGCAATCCAACCTGGCAGAAACTAACCAGGTTAACATGCCAACCTGGTTAGTTTCTGCCAGGTTGGGTTATGTTATGGTATGATGTTAAAGAAAAAAAAGACAGATTTTGTTGCTTGCAATTGGGGTATTTTTCAGGTAAAATGTATATGCATGTGCGGGCACACATTGTTGATTATGTTCATGTGCCAGGGTTAGCTGGTATTTTTTTGTGCGCCGCGAGTTAGGAATGCGAAAAGGAAAAAACATATGGAGTTTTCTACATGAAGGAGCTAAATCAGCCTGAAAACATGGTATTCAAAAACAAGAGAAGCCCTTTGAAGGTGATGATCTCGATCATTACCCTGTGGGCCTTTTTGTTTAACATCATAGGCGGTGAGGCCGCGTGGGCCATCAGGACCCCTTCGGCGCTCTCCGGTGCCGCTGTCAGCGCACCCGGCAGGCCGTCGTCCATCCGTGGAGTCGATGTTGAAACCTTTTCGTTGCCCCAGTACCTGGGAACCATAAAAGACTCATGGCGCGCCCCTCTGGCACCATCGACCATCCACCATCGACCATCCACCGTAGTACACATCCAGGACGCCCACTGCAACTACGCCGCGCAGCACAGAATAGCCGAAATAATCGAGTACCTCAACAAGGAATACGGCATCAATACCGTCAACCTCGAAGGCGGCTCGGAGGATTATGACCTTTCGATATTTACCGGTATCCGCGACAAGGACCTGAGGCGCGAGGTCGGCGACTATTTCGTGGAGCGGGGTGTGGTCTCCGGGGCCGAATATTTCGCCATGAACAACCCCGGCAAAGCCACTCTCTGGGGGGTGGAGGATGTCCGGCTTTATCTGAGAAACCTTAACATCTACAGGGATTTTCTTAAACACAAGGAGAAAACGGATAAGCGCCTTAAAGCGCTCGTCCACATCCTGAATAACTTGAAACGCCACATCTACTCAAAGGAGCTGTTGGAACTGGACATAAGGTACAGCCAGTATAAGGCGAGCAACCGCGACTTTAAAGATTATCTCACCCGGCTTACCGGGAAAGCGGAAGAGAGGTCCATCGATATCACCGGACTGCCCAACATCAACCTTTTCACGGGATCCCTCGAGGCGGAAGGAAAGATAGATTTCAAAAAAGCCGCCCGCGAAAGGACCGTCCTGATAGACGAGCTTCGGAGGATGCTGTCAAAGAAAGAACTCGAGGATCTTGTCCTGAAGACGGTCGAATTCAAGAAGCAAATGATCTCCCGGCACGATTACCACGCGTACCTCGTAAAGAAAGCCGACATGCTGAACCTGGGCCTGGAAAGGTTCTCAGAAGTTCAAAAATACCAGGGCTACGTCTCCATGTACCGGACAATAGACAAGTCAGCTATCAGCGAAGAGATCGCCGCGCTCGAGGACAAAATAAAAGCCTCGTTATATGAAAACGAGAAGCAGAGACAGCTTGCCCTCCTTTCGAAAAACTTCGCGCTGATGAAAGGCATGTTCGACATTTCACTGACCAAAGACGAGTACAACTATTACATCGCAAACAAGGACGCCTTCGCCACAAAAAACTACCTCACATTCATAGAGAAAGAAGCCCCACTCCACAAGATAACCGCCGAGCTCGATAAAGACATAGAGGACCTCGACCTCTACCGCGAAAACCTGGAAAAGTTCTACGAATACTCCTTCAAAAGAGACAACGCGTTCCTGAGAAATATCAGGTATCCTGACGTTCTACCCCATGCACCATGCCCCAGGCCCCATGCTACGATCTTAGTCACCGGCGGCTTCCACGCCGAAAACCTCTGCGACCTTTTCAAAAAGAACAATATCTCATACGTCTCCATCACGCCGAATTTCAAGAACGAAGAAGGGTACGAGTGCCCGTATTTTGAGCTCTTATCGGGTGGTCGGAACATGGTGCTCGCTTCGCTGATAAGCGAGGTATCCGCTCTGGCCTTGTACGCGGATTTTTGTAAACACGCCGAGCAGGTACACGGAAAAGATCTGGTGAAAGCGAGGGAGTTGTGGGTAAAGCTTGTTACCGCGGTCCTTGATGGGCAGGAAAGCATTGACGTGGGGCTGAGGCGTTACTCTTTCGTTCAGTTCGACGGTTCAGAGCCCGTGAAAGGAGCCATCATAAAAGGAAGGCAGCTGTACGCGGGGAATATCGGATCGATATCCTCCGAAAAAGAGACGAAACGCCCCCGCCTGATAGGAGGGAGGCCCTTAATTTTTCTGCTGGTGGTGCTCTTGTCGTTTATGATGCTGTTCTTTCCGGGGTGGGCAATTAACGGAACGCAATTTATGCAAAAATATATTGTCTGGGCTGATGATACTTCGGCGTCGGTGGAAGAAAGCAAAGAATTTGACCTTGTTGCTTTATTAAAGGAAGGAAACTTTGACGCTGCGTGGTTTATAGAATACATTAACAGTTCCGGCAACGTCGATGCTTTGGAATGCTTGATCGGTTTAGCCGAGGAGGGGAACACAGATGCCATTGAATTGTTGGTTGCCCTTGCTCGGAAAAGTTATCAAAAAGCTCGCGGATACGAGCCCGTCCAGGAAGCACTCAGGAAAATAGATCCTGCTAAAGTTATCGAAAAGTTCAAGGAAGGAGGAAGCCCCGGATTTGTGTATCGCTACCTTATATACCTTATCCTTTTTGGCAACGACCCTGCTTTGGAAGGGTTGACCGCTTTAGCTGAAGATGTGAACGCGTGGGCCATTGATGTGTTGGTGGGTGTCCCTATGAACAATCCCGAATGCGAGCCCGTCCAAGAAGCGCTCAGGAAAATAGACCCTGTTAAAGTTATCAAAAAGTTCAAGGAAGGAAGCATCAGTTGTAGACTGATGGTCGAGTACATTATCTATTGCGGCAACGTCGGTGTTTTGGAAGGGTTGATCGATTTAGCCGAGCAGGGGGACAAAAGGGCCGTTGAAGTTTTTTATCGGCTTGATTTTAACGAATACGATATCGCTCGAGAACTTATTAATTTTTTCAATCAGGGGAATAGACCCGCTGGCGAATTTTTAAAACGTCTCTGCGATAAAATAGTTTTGGATTTACGCACAGATCACCCGAATGGCGGGTTTTCCGGAAAGGGCTTAAAGGAAGAACTAAAACAGCGTATTTATAAGAATGATCCGTCATATCTGTATATTGCTTTCACTAGCTGGGGAAACTTCGAAGAACTGGCGGCGAAGATATTTGAAGAATTGGTAAAGGCTGCGGGTGAAAGAGACCTGGACGCATTCATGAAGGAATTGGATCCAAGCGGGATGTTCTATAAAGATTTCCTGCTGCAGTTGGCCAATTTCAGCCTTTTAGACGATATGGTTTCCACGCCTGAGGCGCTGCGCGATGTTATGGATCACCTGTTCAAAGATCCATCCGGGGAAACTATAAAGGATAATATCGTAAGATTGGCTTTATTCGTAGAAAATATCATCCAGGACGAAAGCTTCGCTTACCAGGAAACATTCCAGAGATACCTGATGAAAT
>JAUWWB010000063.1 GCA_030617085.1 Candidatus Omnitrophota bacterium | reverse complement strand
CTTATGGATCGGGGGCTAATGAAGCCCATACGAGATAAGGTGCACGCGCAGCAACAGCAAGTAACGAAAGAGCGCCAAAGGAGTGGGGGCGGACGCGTACAGAACGTGCCCCTGAACGAAACGCCGCTGGGTAACGAGATAGTAGAAGGTATGAAGGATGACGATGCACGAAAGTTGTTGCAAAGTAGATACGACTATTACGTATTAGAACAAAAGACACTGAAAGAAACGCAAGTGCCAAAAAAGACTCTAGAAAATAATCCTTTGCATCTATTGGTCAGGAATCTTATAAAGGATCATCTGGACAGTTTTTTGTGGAAAGAATCCAAAAAGACGCTGCTTTCGCGAAGGATAGAAGAAAACAGGCAAATAATCGATGACCTTCTGCCTTCCGGGAGCGATACTGTTTCGAAACAAGATGTCCTGGGCAAAATTAAAGAAGACCTTGTCCGTATGATGTCCGACGCCGAAACAGAAAATGCGGAAAAGCGTCTTGATGAAATTCTGGAAACAGCAGGTGCTTTTTCGGAGGAGGATCCCGCTACTCCACCCGGAAACGGTGATAAAAAAGATGTAGGGGGCGATGCGCAGGCGCCCATTGACGCCGGTCCGGGGGACGCTATCAAGGAGAGGGTTCGGACGATACTGGCGGGCGACCAGGAACGCATCAGGCTCTTCGAACACCACCTTGACCTTGTCACCAAAAGCTTCCGCGAAGGCGGCATTGACGAGGACCGGCGCTATCATCTGGAGCACTCCCTGAACGTTCTCGGGATAACGGCGGGAGGTATTTCCGCGATAAAAGGACAGATGTCGGGTTTGAACGAAGGTGGCCAAATAGAAGACGAAAACGTGAGAAAAGGATTCCTCAACACGCTTCTTGCCGCGCTATACTTTAATTTCTCCCGTAGCCGGAAGGCGGCCGGTGCCGTCGATCACGCCGTCGAGTCTGCTGGCCTGGCTTTGACGAAGCTGACGGCAGAAAAGGGAGCCAATCTTTTTGCCGACAGCGATCTTGATCATGTCGCTGTCATGATCGTATCGACGGATCCCAATGTCGGTGACGATAAAATACAGGAATTGTTGGTCAAAAGACTAAGCTTTGACAAAGATCGGATAGATAGTGTCAAACAACGCGAGTATTGGGTACATCTTAAGAACATGCTCAGCGGGGCGCGTATCCTGGGACCGGCTACCCGTCCCGGGTACGTGGGCATGCTGGCGCGCGAGTACCGGGACATGGCCCAAAGCGGTAACTGTAAGTATCCCTCGGTTTTTGACTTTGTGCATCAGGCGCATGAAAGCAAAATGGAATACGCCAGACAGGTGAAATTGATAGTCAATAACAGACTTAACTCCAAGCACTGGTTAGCCGCCGCAGGATACGGGAAACAGTTCGGATGGAACATGGAAGTAACCGGTTTAATATCCCGGACATACCAGAAACTCAGAAAAGGGGAAGACGAGGGTGGCGAACTCCAGGTGCTGGTCTCGAAACAGTATGATGTTCGCCAGGAAGACTGGGATAAGGACTGGTGCAAAAGTTTCTACAACATGGTGACCATGCTTGAGATCATGTCTGATATGCGCAGAAACGAATCTCTTGATGAAAATGACCAAATAAAATTTTTCGATGCGCTGCTCAGCGACCCCGCGTTCAAGTACCACGCTTCCATCGCCAGGGTGTACCACCTGTGCAAGCTTGTCTCGAAAGGATGTGAACAGATTGACCTGATAAAATATTCAGAGGAAGCCGGGAAGCTTCTTGCCGGTATCTCGGGGATGAAGAGAAAATACAAAATGGACGCCGGTGTTTTCGAGGAATTCTGTAAACCGGATGAAAACATAAGGAAAAAAATAGACGATGTGGTGAAAGAAGCCGGGCAATTAATTAAATACCGGAAGATGAACGAAGCAGAAAAGCTGCTTGAGAAATTGCGGAAAGAATACGCAGAACATGCCACACACGGTCTTTTGGCCAGGCTGTATAGTCTAAAAAAGATAAGTTCGGTCCACAGGCAAATAAACGGTTACAAACAGCTCGCCCCGTTCTACGACTTGGTCGATGAGGTGCTTGGGGAGTCGTTGGCGGCGAAGGACAAAGCGTCTTCCGGGCAGCCGGAGGAGAAGATCGACCTTTCCATGCTGAAGGGAGTCATGGCTGACTTTGATAAGTTCCCCGCTTCCTTGCAGCTTGCCGTATCGCGTTTCATGGGGAAAAATTACCCGAGGATATTAAAGGCCGACCCTGGCTTCTTGAAGGGGCTGAGCGGGACCGCCGTGATGGGCCTCATCGTCAGGGCGGAAGACCCTGCGGCGCTTTTGAACAGCATGCCGGGTGAAGTCGTAAAAGAATGGCTTGCGCGTGTCGGAAAAGAAAAATCCTTCACGCGGATGCTTCTGTTGATGTCAAAGGGGCTGGATAGCGGGGCGAGAGAAGCCGTGGCGACTGGTTTGATAGAAGAACTTGGGGACGGCACCGTAAAGTGGCTATTGAGCGAAAGGGCGAAAAAACTGAATTATTATTATACGCATGGTAATGACGCAACTAAGAAGATCATTCAGAAAGTGGCAGCCGTGGACGGGAAGATCAAAAACGCGAAACAAAGTCTTCTAGCCATCCTTTTACGCGAAGGCCAACAGAGGGACGTGTTCCTGAGAAACGTACTCATCTCATCGCACAAAAGGCAGTACGCCGCGCTTGAGGAAAAGATTGCCGGCAAACTGGCGGCGCCGGAGCCTGATCAGGCCCCCGGCAACTATTTCCTCGCGCGCCTCGGCGCGTTAAGGAAAAAGCTGTCGTCCGGGAAGACAACCGAACCGATGATACGGTTCCTTGACCGCATCCTTGAGAGCACCGGGACAAAAGAGGCAGAGGGACCGGTTCGTGAGGTCAAGAATGAGATGGAAAGTCTATTCGGTATCAGGGGTGTGAATGCGCAGAGTAGATATCAGAATATATATCACGGGCTGTCTGACGATGGCGTGACGAATGATGTTGTCGTTCACGTGGCATCGAGATTAGATACGGTGTATCAAAAGCTCGGCGAGTTCGAGGAAAATGATGACATAAAGGCCCTGAAAGAAGCGATCAGCGCCTTTAGGGAGCTTAAAGAAGAACACTGGACGCTGCTGAAAAAGAAAGATGAGTCTGAAGCCCTTAAAGGCAAGGTCGATGGAATGCGAATGATGGTAGATCAAAGAATGGTCGAAATGGAAAAAGCCGAACTGGCAAAGAATCTCCGGGAGGCGCTTAAGGAACCGATAAAAGGCGCCTTCGAAGCGGTTTTTAAGAGGGATGGGGACGGTTATTTTACATACGATGACCGTTGGACGATCTACGCGATCTATTCCTATTTCGCACGATTTCCGGAGGCGCTTCAACTTGCCATATCGGATTTTGTTCGGGGTAATGAACAGCTGAGTGGGATAATAGATCTAAAACAAAATGATGTTGAGTTCATGAAAAATATACCGGATTGCATAAAGGCAGAGGTCACGCAGCCTGAAGCGCAGAGGATGATCAAAGGCATTATAAAGGGAAACGATCTGAAATCCTCGCTTGAAGCTTTTGTCGGCGAATTAAGGGCTGTCCGGAACTCCATTATCAATGAAATTTCTAAAGAGCAGGATAAGGAGGCTAAACAAACCAAAAAAAAGATATGCCAGCTCTTGTTTCAGGTCACCTTCCGCGCAGATGCAAAGTCAAAGGAAGTCTCGAAGAGTAGCGATCCGGCACAGAAAAATACGCGGAGCGGGACCGGGACTATTTCTGTGGGTCTGAATAACGAGGAGATAGAGAGATGGCTCGAGGAGACCAGGATATCAAAAGATAAGATCAGCGGCAAAGTGGAGAATACCGTCAGAGAGCGCGGCGCGAACTTGATCAAGCAGCGGGCAAAACTGGAGCGGTACGTGAAGGAAGTTGTGGAATTGAAGGATAAAGACATCGAATTGATCTGTAACGCTTTGAAGACCCCGGTAGGATCGTTCGACTGGTTCCGGGCAAGGGGCGAACTTGCCGCCTGCGGCACGGGAGAAGTTGTCGAAAAGTTCCTGATAGGCCAGGAAAACGCTCTCGCCGATAATTACATCGAGTACCTGCTTCTTGCTGAAAAGATAGAAGGCGGGAAAAAGAACCTGGTGCAAAAATATCTCCTGCACGAGGTCCTCCACAAGGCGGGGCTTGACGAAGAAACGGTGCTCAGCATCTGCGAGAAATTCTTCGGCGAGGAAGACGCCATGCCGAGGCTGGAGGAGTTTGTTGAAAGCAAGCTGGCCGCCAGCGCCGCCACGCGCGTTCTTTGCAAGGTAAGGCCCGGCGCGCACCTGAACATAAACGTCGTCCAGATCTCGGAGGACCAGATGTTCTGGGACGGTCAGGAGTACGTTAACCTGAAAAACGGCGCGAAAAAGACATACGCGAAGAAATACGGCATAAACATGTACACGGTCTATGCCGTCAGGGGACACGAAGAGGAGGCGATAAAAGAGGTCGAGCGACTGGTGAGCAAGGCGGACGACCCCGGCCTCTCCCGCGTAATGCTTTTCGCCGATAAGGATGAGAATACGGGCGACGACGGAAGCGTGATAAGGAAGTTCAAGGATAATAAGGCAATAAACGATATCCTGGCAGGCGTCATCAAGGGTAGCTTTGTTTCCGGGGACCGGTCCGAGAGGTTTTCCGTGGCGCTATTGCAGGCCTTCGGTGTGGGTCTCATGGAACGGCACAGGGCCATGGCCAATAGAAGCGATACGGATATCGAGGGCCTCGAAACATGGATACAACAGCTGTTCCTGCGCATGGTGAACAACCCGGAAGACGTCAAGGACATACCCGCAAGTGACCTGATCAAAGGCCTCCTGGCGGGCAACATCCTAATGGACATAAAGAAGATAAACTACGAGGAGCTAAGAGCCTACTTCGAGTCCGAAGCGGCGGTGATGGAAGCGCTGTAATTCCAGTTCGTAGTTCGTAGTGGTTTCACCCCTCCCACGAATAGGCGGGACATTCTTGTCCCGCAATGGTTGCGATACCTCTGCTCACTCGTACTCGCACTTTTTCTTGCTTTACCCTTCTAAAATCCTAACGTATAATACAAGAAACATTCAACTTTTTAAAGCGGAAAGGAATGATATGAAATACAGGAAGATCGCGAATACTGATCTTGAAGTATCCGCCGTGGCGCTCGGGTCCTGGGTGTTGGGGGGGGAGTGCTGGGGCGGGGAGGTGGATGACGCGCGGTCGGTGCGCGTGGTGCGGGAGGCGCTTGATAAGGGGATGAACTTTATCGATACCGCGCCGGTATACGGGGACGGGCACGCGGAAGAGGTTATCGGGAAGGCGCTGAAGGGCGCTTCGCGCCCGGCAGTGATCGCTACAAAATGCGGGCTTGAGAGGAAAGGCGCTTCCATAAGGAACAACCTCAGCGCCGCTTTTATCCGGGAGGAGATAGGCAATTCCCTGCGCCGCCTGGGCGTGGATGCAATAGACCTCTACCAGTGCCACTGGCCTGATCCGGACACTCCTCTGGAGGAGACGTTCGGCGAGATGAAGAAGCTGGTCGCCGAAGGCAAGATCAGGTACATCGGAGTGTCGAATTTCGACAGGGAGCTTCTCGAGCGCGCCGCTGAGATCGCGCCTGTTGTGAGCGACCAGATGCAGTACTCGCTGCTTGACCGGGAGGTAGAGGAGGATCTTGTGCCTTTCTGCAGGAAAAAAGGTATATCCCTCCTTGCATACGGACCCCTGGCGGGAGGGCTCTTGACCGGGAAATACAAGACCCGTCCGTCTTTCCCGAAGGGGGACGTGAGGAGCTTTTTCTACGACTATTACCGCGAGCCCCTCTGGAGCAAGGCCATGGAGCTTGTGAGGGTGCTCGAGGAGATAGCGTCAAAACACAAGGTCCCGGTATCGCAGGTGGCCATCGGCTGGGTACTGAGCCACGCGGAAGTCGCCAGCTGTCTGGTAGGCTGCCGCACGCCCGAACAGCTCGAGCAGAACGTGAGAGCCGCGGAGTGGGAGCTGAGCGAGGACGAGCTTGCGCGAGTCGAGCGGGAGTACGCGAGGATATTCACCTCCGAATAGGCGGGACATTCTTGTAATAGAGCAGGAGCGGGGTCAGGTCTTCAACTTTTACATAAAATTGAAATGTGAAGAACAGTCCCCCCGTTTTTTGGAAAAGGTGAAATAATTTACCACTTTTTTTGGTGTGTTATGGGGTGGGCCACGTTTGT
>JAUWWB010000093.1 GCA_030617085.1 Candidatus Omnitrophota bacterium | reverse complement strand
GTTTGATGAGGTGAAGCCGGTCGGACTCGGCGCGCGCGATACCCTCAGGATGGAGATGGGGTATTCTCTTTACGGGAAGGATATCGATGAAGGACGCACCCCGCTTGAGGCGAACCTGCGCAAATTCGTGTTTATGGAAAAGGACTTCATCGGCAGAGAAGCGCTTCTAAAGCAGGAGACCGAAGGCGTGAAGCGTGTTTTGACCGGGTTCATATGCGAGGGTAGGAGGAGCGCCAGGAGACACTTTACGGTAATGTCCGGGGGCAGGGCCGTAGGCGAAGTGACAAGCGGCGCGTTTTCCCCGTGTTTAAAAAAAGGCATGGGGCTGTGTTACATAGATAAAGAACTGGCCGTCACGGGCGGGGAGATAGTGCTTTCCAACGGAAGCGAGATAAGGGCGTTCGTTAAGGATATACCGTTGTACGAGCGTGAAAAAAGGGGGTAAAAATGGTGCCGCGGGATCTGAAATACTCTAAGGAACACGAATGGGTCCGCGTTGAGGGGGATAAGGCGGTTTTCGGGATCACCGAGCATGCTCAGGCGGAGCTTGGGGATATCACCTTTATCGAACTTCCGGGTATGGGCCGCGAGGTCAAACAGTCTGAAAATCTTGGCACCGTGGAATCGGTGAAGGCTGCCAGCGACATTTGCGCGCCTCTTTCGGGTGAGATCATACAGGTAAACGAAGCCTTGCGGGACAGGCCAGAGCTGATGAATCAGTCTCCCTACGATGAAGGGTGGATCTACCGCATAAGTATTACCGACGCCGGCGAGCTGGATAACCTGATGGATGCCGCCGCGTACGAAAAATATCTGGAGGAGTCCCGCTAGTGAGTTACGTCCCGCATTCCGACGAGGACCGGCAGGAGATGCTCAAGAGCATCGGGATAGAGTCCGGGAAGATGGACGAGCTTTTCAAGGGCATCCCGGGGCATCTCAGGGCTTCGTCTTTCGACCTGCCGACGGGGAAGTCCGAATTCGAGGTAGTAAAATATCTGGAGGCCCTGGCCGGAAAGAACGTTACCGGTCTTGTCAATTTTGTCGGAGCCGGTTTTTACGATCATTATATTCCCGCCGCCGTGGATGCCGTTGTCTCGCGGTCGGAATTCTATACCGCATATACGCCCTACCAGCCGGAAGCATCCCAGGGCACGCTTCAGTCCATATACGAGTATCAAAGCTGTATCTGCCGGCTGACCGGGATGGAGGTGTCCAACGCCTCGCTTTATGACGGCGGGACGGCTCTATATGAAGCGGCGATGATGGCCGTCCGCGCCACCGGGAGGAACAAGGTCTTGATCGACGGCGGGGTAAATCCGATATACCGCAGGATGGTGCGTTCTTACACCGCCAACCTTTCCATCGAACTGGTTGAGACGCCGGTTTCACTCACCCGGAGCGACAGGGAAGAGATAGATAAGCATCTCGACGACAATACCGCGGCCGTAATATTCCAGAACCCGAACTTTTTCGGGGCTGTCGACGACCATGGCGACATAGCGCGAAAGTGCCATGAACTCGGCGCTCTGGTGATAGAAAGCGTGTATCCCATATCGCTGGGGCTGCTGAAGACGCCGCGGGAGATGGGAGCTGACATAGTCACGGGGGAAGGGCAGAGCCTCGGCATACCGCTTTCGTTCGGGGGGCCTTACCTCGGATTTATAGCCGCCGGGAAGGAATTTGCCCGGAAGATGCCCGGGCGCATAGCGGGCGCGACGACGGACGCCCGGGGGCGCAGAAGTTTTGTACTCACTTTACAGGCAAGGGAGCAGCATATCCGCAGGGAAAAAGCCACTTCGAATATTTGCTCCAACGAGGCCCTGTGCGCCCTGCGCGCATTGGTGTACATGTGCCTCCTCGGGAAAGAGGGGCTCAAGAAGGTGGCACGGCTTTGCGCGGACAAGGCCGAATATGCCATGCAAAGGCTTGACGCCGTCAAGGGCGTAGAGGTGAAAAGAAGCTCGCCTGCCTTCAACGAGTTTGTTGTCAGGCTTCCAAAAGACCCTGACGAAGTTGTCGGAAAGCTGCTGAAGAAAGGCATAGCGGCGGGGCTCCCGCTGGGAAGGTATTACGAGGATATGGCCGAGCACATGCTTGTCGCGGTTACGGAAAAAAGGACGGTCCGGGAGATCGACATGCTGGCGGAAGCTCTTGAGGAGGCGCTATGGAGCTGATATTCGAAATGTCCAAACCCGGGAAAACCGGAGTTACTCTTCCGGCAAAAGATGTTCCCGCGGAAACGAAGCTGGATCCGGGGTACATGCGGGATAAGGCCGCGGAGCTGCCGTGCGTGTCGGAGCCGGAAGTCATCAGGCATTTCACGAAACTGTCAAAGATGAATTTCGGCGTTGATTCGGGTTTCTATCCCCTCGGATCATGCACGATGAAATACAACCCCAAATTCACCGAAAAAATAGCCGGCTTTGACCGCTTCGCATCGCTTCATCCACTCTACGCGCAGCTTGCCCCCGGGGAGGCGCTTTGCCGGGGTGCCCTTGAAGTCATCGGCGGGCTCGAGAGCATCCTGTGCGAGATCACGGGCATGGACGCGTTTACCTCGCAGCCCATGGCCGGGGCGCACGGGGAACTCGCTGGGGTCATGCTCATCGCGGCGCACCACCGGCATCACGGAAACAGGAGGAAATATATACTGATCCCCGATTCCGGGCACGGGACAAACCCCGCCTCGGCGGCCGTCGGAGGGTATGAGGTGAAAACGATACGCTCTGACACGGAAGGCGTAATGGACCTTGCCGAATTTAAAAGATGCCTGAACGAAGATGCGGCGGGAGTCATGCTGACGTGCCCGAACACGCTTGGGATATTCAATCCGCATATAAAGGAGATCTGCGACCTTACGCACGAAGCCGGCGCGCTCATGTACTATGACGGGGCCAACCTTAACGCCATAATGGGAAAAGCGCGTCCGGGTGATCTCGGTTTTGATATCATCCATCTTAATCTTCACAAGACGTTCGCGACCCCCCATGGAGGCGGCGGCCCCGGAGCGGGGCCCGTGGGGGTAACAAAGGAGCTTATCCCGTTCCTGCCCATTCCGCGCGTGGTCAAAGAGCCCGGCGGGTCGTTCGAACTGGATTTCGATCAGCCTCTTTCCATCGGATACATATCCCCATTCTACGGGAATTTCGCCGTCCTGCTCAAGGCATACGCTTATATTCTTTTGCTGGGACGGGAAGGGCTTATTGAGGTCAGCGAGAACGCTGTCTTGAACTCGAACTATTTAAAAAGCCGGCTCCGTGAATACTACGACATCCCGTATGACGGTGCTTGCCTGCATGAGTTCGTCCTGTCGGCATCCCGCCAGGCCGAAAAAGGCGTCCGCGCCCTTGACATCGCGAAGGGCCTTATCGACAGGGGCATCCATCCTCCGACCATGTACTTCCCGCTTATAGTGAAAGAAGCGATGATGGTGGAGCCCACGGAGACCGAATCAAAAGATACACTGGACCGCTTCGTCAAGGTCATGATCGAACTGGCGGAGCTGGCGGAGAAGGACCCCGGCGCCTTCAAAGAATTCCCGAAGACCGCCCCCGTCCGCCGCCCCGACGAGGTAAAGGCGGCGAGGGAGATGGATGTGGCTTGTCTTTCGAACTAACACTATTATGCAACTGGTCAAATACACGCACAACAGTCCCGAAGAAGCGATAGCTCTCGATGAGCTTCTTCTTTTGAAAGCCGAATCCGGGGAGCTGAGGGAGACCTTGCGCCTGTGGAGCTCGGAAGAGTATTTCGTGGTCGTCGGCCGGGCGGGCAAGGTCGCGGAAGAATGTTTCTCCGGGAGGTGCCGGGAGCGCGGCATCAAGATAATAAGGAGGATCTCCGGCGGCGGGACGGTGCTGCAGGGGCCGGGGTGCATTAACTACTCGGTGGTGCTTTCCTACGAGCGGGACGGGAGATTCAAGGATATCCGGTATTCCTACCGCCGGATCCTGCAAAATATCGCGGACGCATTTAAATCGAAAGGGCATGATATGGAGGTTTTCCCGGTATCCGACCTTGCCATGAACGGAAAGAAAGTCTCCGGCAACGCCCAGGCGAGGAAGCGGAAATACTTCCTCCACCACGGCACTTTCCTTTTCGGCTTCGACCCGGACATGATATCTCTTTGCCTCAGACACCCCCCCGCGGAGCCGGAATACCGGAGAGGGCGCGCACATGGAGACTTTCTGACGAATATATCGATCACAGGCACCGAGCTGGAGGAGACCGTGAAGAAGATCTTCTTGCCACACGATACCGCGCCATATAAGCCGGCCAGTGATGACCTGAAAGCCTTGCGCGAGCTGATCGCGGCGAAATATTCGAAGGACGAGTGGAATCTCGCCTTCTGATCCATATAAGGCGCATAAAAAATGTAGGGGCAGGCCCCCGTGCCTGCCCGCCTCTGGCGGGCCTGCCCTTCAGCGGGCGAAAGGATATGCTGACGGGGGCCGCGTTCGCCCAGGGTCCGCGTGGGAGGGGTCCGTGCTCAACCATCCGATGCCGTTCTGCACGGCATCGGAACTGCGCGCGGACCCCTCCCACGCGAACCCTGGGC
>JAUWWB010000146.1 GCA_030617085.1 Candidatus Omnitrophota bacterium | reverse complement strand
CAGAGGAACTGTACAACCAACCCGGCGACTAAAAACCGTTCCCCCATTGTCATTCCCGCGAAAGCGGGAACCCATGCCTCCCCGCGCCCGCGTTTTAACACATAAAGCAAGATAGCCGGAACGGACAAGACAGCCGGGACAATGATCAGGTTCGGAAGGCTGAAACCTATCCCGAACAGGTGGTACAGCAAAAGCTGGCACGACACGAACCCAGCGCCGAGAAAGAAGGACAGCGCCAGAAATTCCGGCGTCGAATGGCAATACCGGCGGCGGCTTCGCGTCGTAAGTAACAGGGTAAAGAACGCCCCGGTTATTGTAAGCGAGAACAGCGAAAGGAGAAAGCCCGTCATACGCCGTCCCTTCTCTTAAACAAGCGGCCGGCACTGCCGTATCGCTTATACAACGCGTAACCCGGCGACGTCATTTCTCCGCCGCCATAGACGATCTTGAAATCGCCCCCCTCTCCCACGCTCTTCAGCGGCCACAGAAAATACCGCGCCCGGACCTCGCTGACCGAAAACCTTTCAAACCCGGAAAGCTCATAGGTAGCGCCTTCCGGCATGTTCTCTCCGCAGAACACCAGAAAGTCATAGAGCTCATCCCCGATAACATGCCGCATCTTTTCATCATAACCGTGCGTGTAAAGGTATCCAAGCGACCGATACTGCCCGTCCTTGCCCTCCCGCAGGAGAAAGAAGACCCACAATACGAGCCAGACGGCAAAAACCGCTTTCAGGATATTTTCTTTTTTTAGGATCGATACCATCATAACTCTATGCCCCCCTGCGCAGGTAAGCCGCGAGCCGCGCGGGGTCGCGGAGGTCGAAAATCGTGGTTTTTCCGGACCTGACGAGCGTCCCATCCTCGGCTGAAAACACCTCCGCCCCGTGTAAGGGTTTCAATAGTCGCAGCAGGCGCAAGAGCGGGCTGTCGTCCATTATAACCGCGTCATATTTCTTCTTCTTTGTCAGAACCTGCCATAAAACCGCGGGTGCGATAAGATCTTCAGAAAAAACATTTGTTCTTATATCGGCGTGTCCTATTATCTTCCCTTCATCAAAGCCGGCGGGAGACGCGCCCGCTGAAACACCGGCCTTGACCCACATATCGACGATGGCGCTTTCACGCGCGATGCCCTTCAAGGCCTCGTAGTTTTCAAACAGCCGCTCATCGCTTCCCTCCAGCCGGTCCAGAAAGAAGATTCGCAGCAGCCGCCCCCAGCGGCCCTCATATATCTTCTTGTTCCTGCGGTATATCTCCTCCTTATCTTCCAGCTTTTTCCTTGAAGCCTGTTCCTCGTGAAATACATAGGATGCTTCCGCCATCACCGGGATAAACCCGGCTTTCCGCGCCCGGACCGAATAATCGGTATCCTCATAGCACACCCCCTGATATGCCTCGTCAAGGTAGCCGACACGCTCCACGACTTCCCTTTTAATAAGGCAGGCAAAAGCGACAGCGTGCCCGAGCTCCACGAACTTCCCCTTTTTATCCTGAAGCAGCGCCGCGTGCTCATTTGCCGAAGCCC
Source organism: Candidatus Omnitrophota bacterium (assembly GCA_030617085.1). Taxonomy (GTDB): domain Bacteria; phylum Omnitrophota; class Gorgyraeia; order Tantalellales; family Tantalellaceae; genus JAUWWB01. Next base: position 1,459 of record JAUWWB010000146.1, on the reverse strand, counting down.
CGCCATCCGGCCAGGAACCGAAGGTGTTGCTCTGTGGATCCACAAGGCCTATGTCGTCACGGCCGCGGGCGACGGCGATCATTTCTTCAAGCCATCCGTCGGTCACCACACAGTCATTGTTCAGAAGGCACAAAAACGGCGCGTCGGAAAGCCGCATCCCCTTGTTCATGCCGGCGGCAAACCCTTCGTTGGCCTCGCTGAATAATTTTTCGACAGTCACGGTGCCGCTGCCGCGCAGCGCGTGAAGATAACGCGCGACTTCCGGATCGCGGCTGCCGTTATCCACGATAATGAGGCGGGCCGGAACGCGCGTATGCTCCAGCACGCTCTGGACGCACTTTTTCAGGAGGTCCGGACTCTCGTAGCTGAGCAGTATAATATCGCATTCAGGTTTCACGATTCACTTTCCTTTTGTTCATCTGTCTTCCGGACCAGTGCCCAGTATTTAGCCCACTTGATAAAATGGACCCACGCGAAGAGGACGGAAAAGATAAACCCATGCATCCCTTCCCTGAATCCCTTCTTTTTCACGTAGAATTTCCAGAAAAGTTTGACGGGTTTCACTTTTACGTTATACCGGATCTCTTTCTCGTCCAGCCTCCCCCTCAATTCGAGGATCTCTCCTGCTTCAAGGGTGGTGTACCGGTTCTGCCGCGCGATGAGCTGGGCCAGGTCCTGAAAAGGATAGTGCTCCACTTCCACGTTCAAGACGCCTGTTTCGCCGTCAACGATAAGCTCATGATGGACCTTCCCTTTATACCGGGCAAAACCTTTTTTGAAAAGGTGATGGGAATAGTGGTACCACCCGCCGTATCTCATAAAACGGCCCAAAAAGAAGTTCTTCCGCAGAAACTTGTACGCGACAAACTTCTCTTCCCCTTTTAATACCTCCAGGACGCCGGTTTTAAAACCTTCCGTTACGACTTCATCGGCATCAAGCTGTAATATCCAATCCCCGGAGGAGTTGTCTATTCCTATGTTCCTCTCCTCGCCGAAGTCACCTTCAAACCTGTGCTGGACGACCCTGGCGCCGTATTCTTTGCATATGTCGACCGTCGAGTCGGTGCTGAAACCGTCGACAACCACTATCTCATCGGCCCATTTGACGCTTTCCAGGCAGTTCCGTATTTTTTTCTCTTCATTTTTGGCAAGTATGACAACCGACAGCTTTTGGCGATCCATGCATTCCTCTCCTTTTAATTTTTGACACTACCTTTGAGAAGGTATTGAAAAACAAACCACAGATGTCACAGAGGAATAAATGAGTTAATGGGGTTGAGATTGCTTCGCTTCGCTCGCAATGACGTGGGTGGACGTTTGTTTCCGTAATTACGAACGTAGCGTCATTGCGAGCGAAGCGAAGCAATCTCTTCTCCTTTGTTAACTTACCGATTACTTGTGGATCTCTTTTTGAATTTTGATATGTCATTTTGCATTTTGATTTTTAATTTTTGATTTT
>JAUWWB010000124.1 GCA_030617085.1 Candidatus Omnitrophota bacterium | reverse complement strand
TGCCGAGCACGAATACGGCGCCGTGCAGGCGGACACCAGCTATTTCATATCCCTCGCCGGGCTGAGCAGGGGGATAGGCATACCGGATTATTTCAAGCCGGGATACGAGAACGTGGAATACGAGGTGTGGCAGAAACAGATAGCCGAAAGCAAAGCCGCGGCCGAACGGAAAAGAAAGCAGGACAAGATCAAGAAGAAAGCCGAAAAAGAGGCCCGCAAGAAGGCCAAGAAAGAACCGGCGGCAAAATAGTAAGGTGGCGCCAAAAATTGCATGAAAAGCGGTGGTGAACGTTTCCACCTTCAGTCATTCTGAGGCCCATGCGCGAGCAGATTCGTCCCCACTTCTGTCATTCTGAGGCCCATGGGCGCGCTGGAAGGGTAGGGGCCGAAGAATCTCATACGTGTTATTCGAATCTGGCCGATGATCAAGAGATTCTTCGCTTCGCCTTCGGCTTCGCTCAGAATGACAAAGGTAGAGTCAAAGGTAGTGTCAAAAATCCGGAGGGATATTATGGAAAACGATGAGATGGAAGAATATCGCGGGGAGAAAGAGTCTCCGGGTGAGGGGGGCAAAAAGCCGGGCAGGGAAGGATCCGGCGCCGGCAAGGCGGCCGAAGCCGGGCGTAAGGCAAAAGAATATATAAAAGGGTACGCGGGCAAGGCCGGGAAGATCCTGAAAAAGGCCAATATTAAAAAGATAGACCTCGCGAAGCTCAAGAAGAACTACATATGGGTGATCCTGGGCATTCTGGTAGTGACGATCATCCTGGCCCGGACCGCGGGCAAGTTAAAGGAGGTCATCTTCGGGGTCAGGATAGAAGAGAAGGAGATGGTGGAATTCCTTGAGACGATACCCGTCAAGGTCTACAAGGTCAGGCGCATGGATTTCAAGGACACACTCCCGGTCATGGGCAGGATACAGGGATTCAAGGAAATAGATCTGAGGTTTGACAACAAGGGCATACTGGAAAACTTTAACTTTGAGGAAGGGGAGCGTATCCTGGAGGGGGACATCATCGCCAGCATCGACCAGAAGGACGCTCTTCTTAAGCTGAAATACGCGAGCCTCGAGCTGGAAAAGGCCAAAAAGCTGTATGACCTCGGCGGCGTCGACAAGCTGGCGGTGGACCAGAAGAAGCTCGAATACGAGTCTGCCCGGCGGGACCTGGAAAAGACGAATATATACGCGCCCAGCGACGGATACCTTGGCAGCAAGGAAATAGACACGGGCGCTTTTGTCTCTTCCCAGGACAAGGTGGGGATGTTTGTTGATTTCAGCGAGGTATACGCGGTGTTCGACGTGATAGAGGAAGATTCTCCCAAGATAGAGCTGGGGCAGAACGCGGAGATATTTCTGGACGCGTATCCCGGGGTGTCATACCGCGGCACCGTCGACATGATCTCCCCCATGATAGAGGGAAAAACGCGGACGCAGAAGGCCAGGATCGAGCTGGACAACGAAGAGAACAAGATGAAGCCCGGCATGTTCGCCAGGGCGATCATTAATACCTACGAGAAGGCGGACGCGCTGATAATACCGGTTTCCGCTTTCAGGAAGCGTGAGAACAAATATTTTGTCTATGTCGTGCACCCCGTGGAAAAAGAAGAAGGTGAAGAAGAGGCCCTGGCGGAAGCCGAAGAGGCCGGGATCACGGAAGGCACGGTCGAGGAGAGGGAAATAGAAATAGAATACCTTACCCACGACGTGGCGGAGATCAGCAAGGGGCTCGAAGAAGGAGAGATGATAATCCGCGAGCTCCTCCAGGAGTACAAGGACAAGGACAGGGTCGAGATAACCGAGGTGCAGGAGACAATCTTCTAGTGATGCGCAAAGCGACTCTTTGCGTCATTGCGAGGAGCGAAGCGACGAAGCAATCTGCATACGGAGATTGCTTCGTCGGCGCTTCGCGCCTCCTCGCAATGACGCCTCTTTGAGGGCGCGTAACGTAGGGACGGGTCGATGGGATTGCCTGAATTTTCCACGAGAAAGCCGGTGACCACCGTCATGCTATTTGTCGGGGTCATGCTGTTCGGGCTCATATCGCTGGCGAGGCTGCAGCAGGAGCTTTTCCCGCCCATCACGTATCCGCAGCTTACCGTTTTCACGGGGTACGCCAACGCGGCTCCCGAGGAAATAGAGACGCTGCTTACCAAGCCGGTCGAGGAGGCCGTCGGGACCATAAGCGGCCTGAAGTCGGTGAGGTCGATATCCAGGGAAGGCGTGTCCCTTGTCATGGCCGAGTTTGACTGGGACCAGAACATGGATTTCGCGTCCCTCAGGACGAGGGAAAAGGTGGACCTCATAAAGGCGCGTCTTCCGCGTGACGCCACCGAACCCCTGGTCGTCCCTTTCAATCCCTTCGAGCTCCCCATAATGACGATAAGCGTCACGGGCGAGCGCACGCCGGTGCAGCTCAGGCAGATCGCCACCGACACGATAAAGGAAGAGCTGGAGAAGATCGACGGGGTCGCTTCGGCTTCCGTCGAAGGCGGCCTCGAGCGGGAGATACAGGTGGAAGTGGACCAGGGGAAGCTGGAGACGTACGGCGTCTCCATCCTTGACGTCTCCGACGCGATCACAAATGCCAATCTGAATTACCCGGCCGGGACGATCAAGGAAACTTTTTACGAGTACCTCATAAGGACCCTGGGTGAGTTCAAGGAGGTCCGGGAGATAGAGGAAGTCGTCGTAAAAAGCAAAGGCGAAGACGAGATGAGGGCCCTCCCCTTCGAACAGGAGTTGGCTCGGAGGCGGATCAGCCCCGAATCGAGGCTCGTCTTGATAAACGACGTCGCCGAAGTCCGGGACACCTTCAGGGAGCGGAGCAGCTTCTCCAGGTATAACGGCCAGCCCAATGTATCGATATCGGTGCAGAAACAGGCGCAGACCAACACGATGCAGATAATAAACAGGATGCGCGCCGCGTTTCCCCGGATCCAGAAGATGCTGCCGGCGGATATAAACCTTGAAGTGATCTACGACCAATCAATCTTTATCCGGGACGCCATCAACGGCGTGCGCGACGCGGCCCTGCAAGGCGGTATCCTGGCGTTCCTGGTGCTGCTGCTTTTCCTGCGCAGCTTCAAGTCCTCCGCTATCGTTACGCTCAGCATCCCCATCTCGATCATGATAGTCTTCACCTTCATGCATTTCGGCGGGCTTTCCATAAACATGATGTCGCTCGGCGGGCTGGCGCTCGGCGTGGGCATGCTGGTGGACAACGCCGTAGTCGTCATAGAGAATATCTTCAGGCACAGGGGGATGAGGAAATCCGCGGAAGAAGCCGCGACCGAGGGAGCCGAAGAGGTGTCGAACGCGATCGTCGCGTCCACGCTCACCACGATAGCCGTTTTCCTGCCGATGATATTCGTCGTGGGCGTGGCCGGGCAGCTGTTCAAGGAGCTGGCGTTCACGGTGACCTTTTCATTGATAGGGTCGCTCTGGGTGGCCCTGACGCTTATCCCGCTTTTAAGCTGCAAGCTGGGCGGCGGGGCGAAAGAGACGGCTAAAGGTGCCGCTGCTTTCGCGGGGGGCGAGACCTGGCAAAAGATCCTTCAGAGGTACGAGGTTTTCCTCAGGCAATTTCTCAGGAACAAAAAAAAGGGCCTCTTGATCGTGATGGCGATATTTATCTCGAGCCTCTTTATCTTTAATTTCCTTGAAAAAG
>JAUWWB010000074.1 GCA_030617085.1 Candidatus Omnitrophota bacterium | reverse complement strand
GTCTATGAGGCCGTAGCGGGGGTACCGATCATAGGCCATGTGTTCCCTTATGCCGGCGTTAACGGTCTTGATATCGTCATGAATGGTCCTGGCTTCGCCCGGCGCTTCCCGGGCCTCTTCCTCTATCTGCTCCAGTATCCTCCTGTGATAGGCCTCTTTCCTGCGGGCAAGAGTATTCATCAGGTTCTGGCAGGCCCGCTTTGAATCAAGCTCTTTCAGCATCCCGCCCCCGGCCGGGGCGAAGTACAGGGACAGCTCCCTGTTCTCAAGCACCACTTCATCGAACCCGTCAGCGTCCATATCGAGAACATCGGCCTCACAAAACTGCCTCTTTCCATAACGGGCACTGTCCATCAGGGCCTCGCTCCTTATCAGGTGATGGTAAACCGCCCTCCTGAGGTGGAACATGTACAACCCGCCGAACACGCCGTGCCAGTACGCGCAGTTGCACTGGCCGCGGAAGAGGTCCTTTTCGGCTTCCGCCAGAAGTCCCTTCACAGCCCTCGTGGCGCGAAGGCCCTCCAGTTTCCTGCTCACGTATATCATCTTTTTGTTCATGTGGTTCGATTCGGGATATTTTGCCAGAAAGTTGCGCCAGAACCCTCCCCTGATAAAAGGCCTGTACCACTCTTCCTTCCCCGACTGCCGCAGGTCATCGATAACGTCCTCCATCTGCATCCCGCTTTCGGACGGAAGCGCCCACTCGAGCATCTCCTCGTAAGAAGTCGTGGAGAGGTACGCCCTTCCCATGGGCTGTCTTTTTTCAAGACACTCGGAAAGCTTCACGGTGTTCAGCCAGTCCGCGTTCCGCGCAAGTTCATCAAAAAATTTCTCGAGCCATTTCTCCTCAAACACCCATTTGTGCGTTCCCGGCCATTCGCCGAACTTTTCACCGTCGTCGCCGTAGATAAAAAGGGGCCTCTCGACCCTGCGCAGAACGTCCCGCATGTAATCCATGCATTCATGCGGCATCTTAAAGGGAATATGGTACCTCAGGACCTTATCCGAGGGAAAGACGGCAACCGACCGGGCATTGTCCTCGGTAACGTAATACCCGTAGGTCTTATCTTTTGGAATGCCGGAATAGAGGAAATGCGTATCGTCAAGTATCACGTATTTTATCCCCGCCTCATGCAGGTCGGACGGCAGGCCGGGTTCCCACACCCGTTCCGCGATACACGCCCCCTTCGGTTCGTACGACAGTCTGGCGCGGATGTATTCGCTCAGCATATTTATCTGCCGGACCCTGTCCCCCGGCGGGATCGAAGGAAGTACGGGCTCATAAAACCCGCCGCTTATGACCTCCACCTGGCCGTCTTCGGCCATCTCGCGGACCATGCTGATGATCTCAGGCCTCTTTGCTTCGGCCCATTCCAGGAGGCACCCCGAGAAATGGAAGCTCATCTTTATGCCCGGATACCCCTTCAAGGTCCGCAAAAACGGCAGATAACACATATCGCACGCCCGCTCGATAACACTGTCAAAATTCCCGGTCGGCTGGTGAAAATGAATTGCCATTGCAAAATCGGTCTTCATCGCATCTCCTTCTATCGTGACCCGCCTGCCCCCTGGCAGAGATCCTTCGCTTCGCCCCCCCACGCACTCCGAACTCCGAACCCCGAACTATGAACTACCCTCACCCCGCCATCAACTTCCGGTACAACTTCAAATACTGCTCCGCGGCATGCGTCCAGGAGAAATCGCAGGCCATGGCGTTGGCCATGAGTTTTTTCCATGAAGGTTTATCCTCAAAAATGGTCACGGCCCTTTTTATGGCGCCGTAAAGGGCCTCTCCGGTTGCCGGGCCGAATTTGAACCCGTTCCCTTTCTCGCTGTCCTTATCGAAATCCACGATAACGTCGTCAAGCCCGCCCGTAGCCCTTACGACGGGAATAGTGCCGTATTTTACGCTGTACATCTGGTTGAGGCCGCATGGTTCGTATCTTGAAGGCATGACGAAAATGTCACATCCGGCCTCTATCTTATGGGCCAACTCTTCGTTGAAACCGGTATGCACGTGCAGGTTACGGGGATACTTCGCCTCCAGGGCCGAGAACAGCCTGTTGTAATGTTCGTCGCCCCAGCCGAGGATGACCACGCCGGCGCCCAGCTTTACGACTTCGCCCATTATGCCGGCCAAAAGGTCCATCCCCTTCTGTTCGGCAAGCCTGGTGACGCAGCCCAGCAATGGCGCCTCCGGCGAAAGCGGAAGGCCCGTGTATTCAAGAAGGTCTTTTTTGCATTCGAGCTTTTTCTCCATTGCCGCGGCGTCATAGTTGGACGCGATAAACCTGTCACTTTCCGGACTCCACACGGAATAGTCCACGCCGTTAAGTATCCCGTAAAACGCCTTCCTCCTCAGGCGCAGAACCTCCTCGAGGCCGCACCCGTATTCAGCTGTCATCACTTCCTCTGCGTAGCGGCGGCTTACCGTGCTTACGGCGTCGGAATAAAGTATCCCGGATTTCATGAAGTTCAATTTCCCGTGGAACTCGAGGTCGTGCATGTTGAAAAAGCTTTCCGGTACCCCTATCGCGTGCATGACGTTCCTGCCGAAAATCCCCTGGTATGCCATGTTGTGGATCGTAAAGAGCGTCTTTATGCCGTCATAAAAATCATCCCCCGAAAGCCTGAACCTGAGATAAAACGGCACCAGCGCCGTCTGCCAGTCGTTGCAATGTATGACATCCGGCTTAAAATCAAGCGTCTTGACGGCGTCAAGCACCGCCGCGGAAAAGAAACCGAACCTGAAAGCGTTGTCGCGGAAATCCCCCGAGGCGGTGCCGTAAAGCCCGTCCCTTGCGAAAAATCTCTTCTTATCGACAAAATACGTGGTAACGCCGCCGGTCCTGTTGCTGTGAAGGTCAAAACCGAACAGCCCTCCCGGAAGCGGACGCTTGATATGGGAGGCCTCCTTTTCCATTTCAAAGCCCCCTTCCGCGACGCATTTATAAAACGGCATTATGGCCCTTACCTCGCACCCGAGCGATACGAGCGCCTTCGAGAGGCTCCCCGTCACGTCGGCCAGCCCGCCCGTCTTCGCGAACGGGAACACCTCGGGCGAGACGATAAGCACTTTGGGGTAGACCGCCATGACATGCGCGGGCATGACCTCCTCAAGTCCTTTTTCGAATACCACCGAAGGTATCGGACGCCTCAGGTAATCGGGCACCTTCCTGCCCTCGAGCCGGAAGGCGTTCGCGAGGTGCATCCTGAAAAGATCGTCAAACACGAAGTTGAGCTCCGTGCCGAATTCGTCGTACCACCAGAACCAGTCGCTGCCTTCGGCGATATACAGCTCTTCCAGGGCGTCGGCGCAGGGCCGGCCCGAACTGAAAAGTTTCTTCCTTGCCCGCGCCAGGTAATTCCACGCCAGGTTCTTCTGCGGCAGCCCTATCCATTTCCTGAAACTGCGGTTTATCCACGACCCGCTCGCGAGCCTTTTTATGATCTTCCTCTTCTTGTGCGAGGCAAGGTATCCGCCGATGGTCACCGGTTCGATATCCTTCCCGGAAGACATCCGCCTGTAGATCTCGGAAAGAAATTCTTTACCCCCTTCCCGGTAATACGGCCAGGGGTTCTCGCCGTCCAGGATAACGGCAACGACGTGTTCGCCGCCCGATGACCTTGTCGTTTTCCTGATACCCGCTATATCCTTGAAGAGATCAGCCGCCGCGTCTTTCCCCGGAAGCCCGGAATACCTGAAACTTACCGCGTTGGAGATATTGATATCCCTGAAGACCATGTCGATCGACCTGCCGTCCTGCGAAGCCGTATAGGCCCTGTAGATAAGCTCCTCCCTGGGGACGGCCTTACCTTTGAAGGACTCGTACAGGATGCCTTCATCCGTGGCGATCCACTTGATGCCTTCATCCGCCAGCATCGGGATTATCTCCTGGCTGACGCTGCCCTCCGACGGCCACATGCCCGCCGGCTTTTTCCCGAACACCTCCTCGTAAAGGACCACGGCTTTCTTCACCTGCGCTTTCGCGTCCTCGCAGAAATCAAAACCCTCCTGGGACTTACCCCTGCACAAAAGCGGCAGGATCGGGTGGTAGTAGGGCGACGTGGATATCTCTATCCTGCCCTCGTCCTGCAGCCGCTTATACGTCGGGATGATCGAGGCGACGACCTCCTTCTGGCGCTTTAGAAGCGACAGCTTTTCGTCTTCGGTATACCCGCCCCCTTTCCGCGCGAGTTCCCTGACGAGCGGGTCCTTCTCCTTCAAGGTAAAACCGCACCAGGCAAGGTTAAAAAACACCTGCAGATCCCTGAGGTCCGGCACGCTGAATTCCCGGCTCTTCCTCATGAGCCTTTTTTCACTCAGATCGTCCCCCCTCATGGAAAAAAGCTTACGGTATTTTTTAAAAGGCGATATGGCCCTCTCCAGATCGCACGAGAAAAAATTCTTCAACAGAAAACATTTGTCCTCATCGGTAAGGTCCGCGGCGTCTTTCTCGGACAACTGAAGATAAATGTCATCGACAGGCACTTCCCCCGACAGGTCAAGCAACTGCCAGATCAACGACGGAGTAAGGTTGAATGTGACTTTCACGCGCGGAAAATCCTCAAGTATGGATACCATGTCCAGGTAGGAATAAGTCGCATGCAGCCTCACCCAGGGAAGATAATACTTCCCCGTGACAAAGTCCTTGTACAACGGCTGATGCAGGTGCCAGAGAAATGCAACAGGAAGTTTCTTTTCCATAATTCGCATATGATACTTACAGTAACACGCGCCAGTCAAGCATTATTATTTGGTGGATGGTGGATGGTGGACTATCAACTATCCACTATCGACTATCCACGATTTTATCCAGTTAATGATCCCGGAAAAGACTGTCCTGTGCCTTTGGTCGTAGAGTTCCAGACCATTCGTTCTCAGCTTCGCCACATCGCCCCAGAGGTCGGTAGAGCGCAGGAACGCGAACACTATCCGGGGCTCATGAGAAGCTTCCACGCCCACGAACGTGAGCCTTGCCTGCCTGGTATACCCCGTCTTTCCCCACGCGGCGTCACCGCCGCGCAAAAGGGATTTATTATGCGTCTTTAAATGTATCTTCCGCCCGTCGCTGCCGCAAATATCCGCCGTTTTCCGGGACATTATCTCAAGAATGCTCTCATGCCGCAGGGCATAGCGCATCATCCGCGCGAGATCCTTTGCCGTGGTATACTGGCTGTCCTTTTTACCTGTCGGAAGCCCGGAAGCCGTAGCGAAAAAGGTATCCTCCATCCCCAGCCTTTCCGCCTTGGCGTTCATCAGGCCCGCGAAACCCTCCTCACTGCCGCAGGCCCCCTCCGCTATGGCCACCGCGGCGTCATTGGCTGATCTTATCAGTATCGCCTCAAGAAGGTCTTCCAGGGGGTACCTCACTCCCGGCTTGAGCCCCGCTATCGTAGGTTCGACGCGAAGCACCTTATCCCCCGCGGTTATCTCGTTTCCCGGAGAAAGGTTTTCCAACGCGACGATAGCCGTCATGACCTTCGTAGTCGAAGCCGGCGGAAACCGCCCGTCCGCGTTCTTCGCGAAAAGCACCTTCCCGCTCCCCGCCTCCACGATCACCGCAGCCTCCGCGCTGACATCGATCCGGACAGGCACTGCCTTACTCCCACACCCCCCCAAAACACAAACCGCAACGGCAAGGGTTATAAGCAATATAATCTGTCTGGATCTTAAACCGTTTGTCATATCGTATTCCCCGCCTGGTTAAGGCGCAAGAGCGGGGTCAGGTCTTCACATTTCACATTTATGTGAAATG
>JAUWWB010000091.1 GCA_030617085.1 Candidatus Omnitrophota bacterium | reverse complement strand
CACACCCCCCAAAACGTTTAAAATTTTTCTTTCCTGTCCAATCTCTTTTGGGGACACCCCTTTAAATGTGAAATGAGTACATTTTAAAATTTAACGGGCTGACCCCGGAACTCCCGCGTTATCTGTTGAAGCACGCGTCGATCAGGTCGTCGAGCTTTGCTGTCGCCAGGCACTGGACGGTGTCGGCTCCGCCGTAGTATATCTTCACCTCGCCGTCGTCCTCGACCACGGCGCCGCAGGTGAAGACCACCGCATATGTAAGGCCGGTTAGCTCGTAGTCCGTTGTCGGCGAGAGTATAGGGGCTTTGGCTCTCGCGATGATCTTTGAAGGGTCTTCAAGGTCCAGGAGCATGACACCGAGGTGGTAAACATACTGCGCGGAGCACTGGACGTTGACGGCGTGATAAATGACAAGCCATCCCTTGTCGGTCTTTATGGGCACCGTGCCGGGGCCGTTCTTTTTCCAGCCCCATTCATCCTGGGCATGCGCCACGTATTTCGCCTGCCCCCAGTGGATGAGGTCGGGCGAATAGGATACCCACATGTAACCCTTGCCGTCTCCCGTGTTGGGCCTGTCCAGGCGGCAATATAAGCCGTTTATCTTTTCCGGAAAAAGCACGCCGTTGCGGTTGTCCGTTTCGGAAATGAACCCCCGCCATTTGAACTCCTTCATGTCCGGCGACTCCAGGAGCCCCAGGCGGCAGGAATGACCGCTGTGGCAGGCGAAGACGGTGTAATACTTGCCTTCGATCTCAGCCACGCGGGGGTCGTAATACATGCCGGTCGTATATTCCTTGAATTCGTCGGTATCGGGCATCTTTATGGGCTCCGGGCGGAGCTTGAAGTCTATGCCGTTGTCCGAATCCGCGGGCCAGATGAGCTGCTTCATCGAGGGGGTCTCGACGCGGCAAAGCATTACGTATTTACCATCGGCGGTCTTGATGCAGCCTGAATTATAAACCCCTTTCGCCGCCGCCGGAACGTCGTCTTTCGTGACGATCGGGTTGCCGGAATAGCGGACGACTATATTCTCCTTGTCTTTCGGGTAGATAACTGGCTGTGACATGGTTTGTTTCCTTTCTTAGTTGTTGTCTTGTTCTTTTGAATTATTCTTTGATATGCGAATTTTGAGTGTATTAAACAGCATTTTATTATTTAATTCAAGTTTTTTTGGTCTCCATCCACTATCCACCATCCACTATTCCCCCTGCTCGCCTCCGGTGGCCCATCCTTCTTCTTCGGGGGTTTTGATGTAGTATTTTCTGTTTTTTATGGAGACGAAGTTGCTCCATACCTTGCCCTCTTCTGTCTGGGAACGCTGGATCTCTTTTATGGCGTTCGCCTGGGAGACCAGCTCGTCCGTCTGGTAGACGATGGTGGCCTCGATGGTCTTGGGGAGGACGGGGGACTGTTGCTCGTATTCGCCGTGATGACTCAGGATGATGTGCTCGAGGCGCAGGCGCAGCGCTTCAGGGAAATCCTTGACTTGCGCGATCTTTTCGCTGAGGATCCTGTAGCCGATGGCTATGTGGCCGAGGAGCCCGCCCTCGACGGTATATTCCATTTTTTTCGGATCCAGTTCGTGGACCTTGCCGATATCATGGATGAACGCTCCGAAAATGGCCGTGTCCCGATCCGCCTCCGGATACAGCCCGCACATCTGATCGACTATGAACATGACATCGTAGGTATGCTCCATGAGCCCCCCGATGTAGGCGTTATGCCAGCTTTTGCCGCCCACGCCGTCTTTGAACATGGTCATGAGTTTATCGTCGCGGGTGAACTCATCCGCCAGCGACCGTATCCACGGGTTTTTCAGGCTCTCGAGATACGAAAGCACCTTTCCGTAGATCTCGCCCCTGTTCTCGGCGACGCGCACCATGTCCTCGTACCGGAAGGCCCGCTCGTCGGCCTTTTCCATGAAATCCACCTTGAGCTGCCTCTCCTCGCGGAACTTATCGACCGCCGCCTTGACGCGCACGACGTCGCCCGATTCGACCGTCTCGTTGAACTCTTCCGCGTTCTCCCACAGCCGCCCCTCGATCTTCCCGGTCTTGTCCGTGAAGCTCAGCTGCAGGTACGGCTTGTCGTATTTAGTGAGCCGCAGGTTCTTGTTGCGCAGAACGAAGTAGGAATCGACCTGTTCGTTGATCTTGAGGTCGGAAATGAATTTTTTGGTCATGGTGGTCTCTCCTTGCGCCCGCCTGATGCGGGCGGCTACATTTTTCTTTTGGTCTCGTTCCCCAAGGGGTATGGCGGAGGGGTCCGCGCGCAGTTCCGATGCCGCTCAAAGCGTCAACAGGGTGAATTCGGCATCTGATGTTTGAGCACGGACCCCTCCGCCATACCCCGGACGTAGCATTCGCCGAAATACGAACTATCCTCTCACGATCTGGAACACCGCGTTCAAGGCAAAGACGTTCGGGAACAGGCGTACGATCCGCTTCTCGGTCAGGAATTTCTTCTTCTCGATGGTTAGTCCCCCGTCGGCGCAGAATTTTTTGAAATCCTTGATGCTCAGGAAGTGGAGGTTCGGCGTATCGTACCAGGAATACGGCAGAGAGGGCGTCACCGGGACGCGGCCGCCAAAAAAGATCTGCAGTCTGGCTTTCAGGTAGCAAAAATTCGGGAAGCCTATTATTACCTTTTTTCCGATCCTCAACGCCTCCATTATGGCTTCTTTCGGCTTCTGGACCTGCTGCATGGTCTGGTTGAAGATCACGTAGTCGAAAAGCCTGTCGGGGTACTCCCTGAGGCCCGAGTCGATATCGCCGTGGGAAACGCTGAGGCCCTTTTCAACGCACCTGTAGATGGCGTTCTCGTTTATCTCGACACCGCTGCCCTTTACGTCCTTGCTCGTTACGAGATATTCCAGGAGGTCGCCGTTGCCGCAACCTACGTCAAGCACCATCGAGCCCGGTTCGATCATGTCGCCGATCACCTTATGGTCGAGCCGCAATCCCTCTTTCGTTTTAGCGATCATTTATGTTTCTCCACCTTTTTGCGTGTTCTTTCAAGAAAATGACTTACCAGTTTCGTTTCTTCCACAAATTCGAGCAGGAACGCGTCGTGCCCGTAATCCGAGCTTATCTCGCAGTACGTCACGTCTATGCCGTTCATCTTGAGGGCCTTTACTATTTCCTTGGACTGGAACGGCGGATAAAGCCAGTCGGAACTGAAAGCGATGACCAGGAACCTTGACTTTACGCCCTTGAACGCGTGATACAGCTTCCTGTCCTCTTGCAGGTCAAAGTAATCCATGGCCTTGGTAACATAGAGGTAGGAGTTGGCGTCGAACCGCTTCACAAAACTGTCGCCCCTGTAACGAAGATAGCCTTCCACCTCAAACTCAGTGGAAAACTCGTACCCGAGCTTCTCCTTTTTAAGCACCCTGCCGAACTTCTTTTCCATGGACTCGTTGCTCATGTAGGTGATGTGCCCTATCATGCGCGCCACCGCGAGGCCCGCCGAGGGATGATCCTTTTCGTAATAGTCGCCCCCGTTCCATGCCGGGTCCGACATTATCGCCTGCCGCCCGACCTCGCCGAACGCTATCTGCTGGGCGGAATGCTTATAAGTTGTGGCTATCGGCATGCACGACGCAACCGCCTCCGGGTAAGATACCGCCCACTGCAGCGCCTGCATCCCTCCCATGGACCCCCCGCAGACGGAAAGCAGCTTCTTTATCCCGAGGGAGTCGAGCAGCTTCTTCTGGGCGTTCATCATGTCACCTATCGAGACGATCGGAAAACTCAGACCGTAAGGTTTCCCTGTAGAAGGGTCGATTGAATTGGGGCCGCTTGAACCCTTGCATCCGCCGATGACGTTGGAGCATATGACAAAATACTTGTCCGTATCAAAGGCCTTTCCGGGCCCGATCATATCGTCCCACCACCCGGGCTTCTTATCCCCCTGATGGAAACCGGCCGCGTGCGCGTCGCCCGAAAGAGCGTGGCAGATAAGCACCGCGTTAGACTTCCGCTCGTTGAGCTCGCCGTAGGTCTCATAACAGACCTTAAGCTCCGGAAGCTTCACACCGCTCTCGAGGACAAACTCTTCGCCTTCGGGCATGACGTAATATTTCGGCTCGACGAAACCTATATTTTCACTTTCACTTTTATGCGGCATGTTTTCACCTTTGCCCGTCGTCCTTGTTATTCCGGCTCGCTGGGTAAAGGGCAGGCACAGGGGCCTGCCCCTACATTTTTTCGGACTACCACGTCCAGTATTCCCGGTCGTTAAGGCGCTTCACTCTCAGCGGCTCTATCTTCGTGTTCCTGCCGAATATGTATCCGGACCCGTATAAGTTCCGCACCCAGTACATGAGCTCTTTCCAGAAATAGTAAGTAACATACTCCCAGAGGGGTGGCGACATCTTCCTTATCTCGTATGTCACGTAATCCTGGTTCACCATCACCCTGACATAGTGGAGATAACCCCCGTCCGCCTCCGGTATCTCGATAAGCATCCCGCCGCCGCCGGTGACGATATTGTCCACCCCATCGAACACCTCGTGCTTGAACATGTGCTTGTGGCCGGTGAATACCATGTCCACGTCATATTCGCCGCACAGCTTGCGGAACCTGTAGGCCCAGGTCTGGTTGTCCATGTTGTACCATTCCTGCTGGTAAGGATCGAACGGCGGCTTG
>JAUWWB010000138.1 GCA_030617085.1 Candidatus Omnitrophota bacterium | reverse complement strand
GGCCATTTCATGCAAAGGCGTCATTATCTCTTCGTTTTTCGCTATTCCCGCGGCACATTGCATTGCATAATAACGCCTATTTCCCGGACAGCGGTCCGCTATCATTTTGATGATCCGTTTTACCTCATCCAGGCATAGTCCTGCTTTCATCATGTCTCTCATCACATAGGCCAACCGCAGATCATCATGGTATCCTTCACCAATGATCCCATCTTCAAGCAATCTCTTTAACTCGTTTGCTTTTGCCCCAAGCTCTATCATCTCTACCGCTGTTTCGGCAATGTGTAGCGCGTTGCCCGTACCAATTATTATCAGATTTCGCCTGCCGTCCTGGTGGTTTATGCCGTATATGCCCCTCCCCGTCATCATATCTTCCAGCAGCAGTTGCTCTGCTGCATCCCGGGCCACATCCGCACGGACTAACCTGCCTACCAACCCTGACTCCGCAACACTTGCCGCCTCCTCCGCTATTTCGTGTGCATACACGCCTACGCTCTCATTAATGTCGCATCCTTTCCTCTTTAAATAAGCAAAAACCGGCAGTTCCACAAGCAGCATTTCTTCGGCCTTGGACCTGTCTATGCCAGCAGCCACCAGCTTCTCTATCTTCTCTATCGCACCCATCTCTACTACATCATTTGCCTCCCGCACTATTTCATATTTTGCATAACACTTCAGGCCACTATCGCCGGGAAAGATCTGGGAAATTTTTTGCGGAATTATACGCAGAACCAGATCCTCCACCCGCTTCTTTTCCATACCCAGCTCGTTTATCCACCCTTCAGCTATCTCTGCGACAGGAGCTGCCATCTTCCCATAGAAATCTTGCAATCTGTCAGTCATTGTTTCCGGAATGGCAATTTTCACGGCATTCGCGAAAACATCTGTTTCAAACATTTCGGTCAGAAGAGAGAACAACTCCTTCGCGATGTCTTCTTTTTCCTCTAATAACAGTTCCGCCACGAATGTCGCGTCTTTCGTTAGCTGTTCTTTTTCAAATTCGACCCCTTTCCGCCCGGTAACCTCATGGCAAAACTCGTGGAATAGGCCCGTTTTAAGGATTATTGCTTTTACTCTTTCGTTCTTGATCCCAAGGACGGACCTGTTTATCCCGATAAACCCGTTGGCGAGGTGGTCTTCGAACATGTGGCTGGAACTGTCAAGGAGAGAAATAACGATGGTCCCGGGCAAATTGTCGATATCCCCCTTCGAACGCGCCCGCGCTTTTTGAATGAGTGCGCCGATTTCCGCGGCGGAAAGCTGTATCCCGTCTTCGATAATGGCCTTGACGGAAGTCCCGGGAATGGGGATCGGTTCCTTTTTGATCCATTTCTTGGCGAATTTGATTGCGTCCGTATGCTTCCTGATCTTAACGGGTTTACGCCGTTTCATCGAAACCTCACTATAAAAGGAGCTGCTCCCGGGTAATTTCATCGCCTCAGCATGCACTGCATCCAGGCCAAAGCGCGATCCATCAAGCGCCAGGGGCTTGATCCCGTCAATCTTGTTTTCCGCCGATAATGTGATTTCGACCGCTTCAATGTTTCCCGGGGCTATTGCCTGCTCAAGCCCTGTTTCCGTGGTCCGGATATCTTTTCTTTCATATTCGCCGTCGGCGTTCCTTGTGAATATTACGCTTTTTCTGTAACTGCCGTCTTCTCCTTTTATTTCCAACACGAACCGTTTGCCCTTTTCGGCCGCTTTCATGAGGAGAACAGCGAGTTTGCTTATGTCGCCCGCGCCGGGGTTCGCGTTCATCTCGCTGAATATGCTTTGTATCGCCAGGGACGATATCGCCGACTTTATGAGCCGCTCTTCCTTTAATAACCCCCCGCTCAGTAGGCTGAAGTACGGGCTATCCTCTGACGCCTCCATCCCGGGCATTATGGCTACGTAAGAATAACCTTTTTCCTTCAGCGCGCTTGCCAGATTCTCTCCGTGAAATCCTCCCGTGACCACTATTATCCTGTCCCTGTCTTTTGTGTTGGCGTCAATGTTCCTCAGAAAGGCCCTGTCCCTTTTGAAGCCGAGCCCGTAAAACCTCTCCGCTTTCGCCCTGTGCCCGTCCAAAGACCTGATTTCGTCCTCGAAGTCGGCGCCGATATCGATGTGATACCGCGCCCCCTCGTTTCTTATGAATGACAGGAACGCTTCGGCGACTGAATAGCGTTTGTTTTGCAGGTAGTGTTTGTATTCATCTATCGTCAGGGTCGCGCCGAAAAGTTTTTCCAAAAGCGCCAGGGCCTTTGTCAGTTTGTAGAGCCTCTCCTGCGCCACGTTTGCGCAGAGCTTCTCCGCCATGTCGTCTTCCAGGGACGCTATTTCAGCGAACAGCTTCCGCTTATCGACAGATTCGTATATCTCGATGTATTTTTTGTATCTGGAGAGGTCCGGATATTCCGCGGCGACATCGACATGTATCGTCATCGCTTTCCTGAAAAGATACGAATAATACCGCCCCCGGCTGAGGGAGCCTTCCTTGAACCGGACCGTCATGTCCACAAGCTTCTCCAGTTCCTGGCTGGATATCCTTTTGGTCAGCCTGTCTATCAGCTCTTTCCTCCCGGATTCGGCTTTTCTGAAATCTATGCCCTTTTCACGTCGGATGGCTCTGATAAGCTTATAAATATTACTATTTTCCGATATGTTCACGTCAAGCTGTTCGGATAGATCCGCGAGATAACCGAGATATTCATCCAGGGCTGTTTTCTTGTCTTCACGATCCGTTCTTTCCCGTTCAAACTCTTTAAGCTCCGCGGAATACACATTTTCCTTAAGATCCGACAGACAGCCGCTTAGAATATGCAGTATCTTATCCGTGCGGTTTTTGTCCTTAAGAACGTCCCTGTATGCTTCGAGGTTCTCCGCGTAAATGGCCGGATCTTCAAGCCCTTTCAGGGTTACTTTTCCGGGGTTGTTTATGGCGAAGAGCTCCGCCCCCGTAACCCTGCCTTCTTTCACAAAGTAGTCGACGACCTTACTTCTTAACGATGTATCTTCTATACCGGTAAAGACGGAAAGGTCATAGTCCCCGGCGCCGCCTTCCAGAAGCGCCAGATCCATGCCGTATTCACCGTTCAGATGTTCAATTATGCCGTTTATCGACCGCTGGCAGGAATAATTACAGTGGGCATCCTGGATGTGGACCACGACTTTGCCTGAGGACCCATTAAAGCCGGTGGCCACCTCTCCGAGATGTGTAGGAATAGTGAACGAACCGGTATCAAACCGCGCCGAGAGCGCCTCTGCCGGCGGCGAAAGATCATGTGGAGCCAGCCCCGCGCGCGCCACGG
>JAUWWB010000142.1 GCA_030617085.1 Candidatus Omnitrophota bacterium | reverse complement strand
TGACTATCTCCAGGCTGTTCTTCCTGATATCCGATGGGTTTTCGTATTCGCTCATGAGGGCGTGCCAGTCGGCCACCATGAACAGGCATTCATACTCATCCTGAAAACTGACCCAGTTCTGCAACGCCCCGACAAGATGCCCGAGGTGAAGCTTCCCCGTAGGCCTCATGCCGCTAAGTACAATATGTTTCCTCATATGCTTCCTAACGCGGACCTATTTCTCCAAACGCCTGGCCACTTTCTCTATCGTGAAGGCTTCGATGACGTCGTTCTTCCGGATGTCGTTAAAACCCTTTATCGAGATGCCGCACTCAAAACCCTCCCTGACTTCTTTGACGTCCTCCTTGAACCTCTTGAGGGAATCGATGTTCCCTTCGAAAACCGTTTCCTGGTCCCTTTTGACCCTTACGCGGTCGTTTCGGTGTATCGTGCCCTTAACGACAGCGCATCCGGCCACTTTGCCGGCTCTCGTGGAAAATACCTCGCGCACCTGGGCGCTCCCCTGGAAGACCTCCCGCTCCTCGGGCTCGAGAAGTCCTTCCATGCCGGCTTTCACGTCGGCGATGGCCTCGTATATCACGTCGTAAACATGAACGTCTATCCCTTCGCTCCTGGCGATCTCCTCCGCTTTGGGCTCCACCTTGATATGAAACCCTATTACTACGGCGTTTGAGGCCATCGCCAGCATGGTGTCGGACTCATTGATGTTCCCGACCGCGGAATGGATCATGTTCACTTTCACCTCATCCGTCGAGAGATCCTCAAGAGAATGCTTAAGCGCTTCCACCGACCCCTGTACATCCGCTTTCAGGATGATCTTCAGCTCCTTCATGGCCCCTGCTGCTATGCGGCTGTACAGATCCTCAAGGGTAACCTTCACCCTGCCGGCCATGCCCTTTCTCTTACTCTCCTGCTGCTTAAGAAGCGCCAGGGTCCTGGCTTTCTTTTCGTCCTTTACGACGAAAAACTCTTCACCCGCTTCGGGGACGCCCTGCAGTCCCATGATCTCGACCGGTGTCGCCGGATGAGCTTCGCCAACGTGCCGGCCCATGTCGTCGATCATCGCCTTGACCTTGCCGTAAAACGAATCGCAAAGAACGATGTCACCCGTGCGCAACGTGCCGTTCTGGACCAGTACCGTAATGACTATGCCCTTATCCGGCGTTTTCCTGCTCTCTACCACCACGCCGCGGGCCCTCAGTTTCGGGTTCGCTTTAAGCTCAAGCAGTTCCGACTCCAGCGTCAGCATCTCAACCAGATGATCGACGCCTTCTCCCGTATGAGCGGAGACCTCGACCATGACCGTCTTGCCGCCCCACTCTTCCGGCGCGAGGCCTTCCTGCTGGAGCCCGGTCTTGACACGGTCCGGATTGGCGCCGGGCAGGTCGCATTTGTTGATGGCGACGACTATCGGGACGTCGGCCGCCCGCGCGTGGTCGATCGCTTCCCTTGTCTGCGGCATGACGCCGTCATCGGCCGCAACGACAAGGACGACGACATCGGTCACGTTGGCGCCCCGCGCCCTCATCGCGGTAAAAGCGGCGTGCCCGGGGGTATCCAGGAATGTCACCGACCCGCCCGGGGTTTCCACCTTGTAAGCCCCGATATGCTGGGTAATGCCGCCTTTCTCCCCTTTCGTGACCATGGTCTTGCGTATATAATCCAGAAGTGACGTCTTCCCGTGGTCGACGTGCCCCATGAACGTGACCACCGGGGCCCTCCGCTCGAGCGCCGCTTTTTCCTCTTCGCGGTGTTCCGCCACAAGCTCTTTTTCCATGACTTCGACGGTCCGGGGAAGTTCCAGCTCATAGCCGAAGTGCTCCATGATCTCACGGACCACATCTTCTTCGAGGTCCTGGTTTATGTTGGCGAAAACACCCTTGCCCATCAAATACTGCATGATCACGCTGGGCTTCAGGTTGATGCGGGGCGCCAGGTTCCTCAGGTTTATGGGCAGGTGCACCTGCACCTTTTGAGGGGTCTTCCTGGCGGCGGCCTGTCCGGGTTTGAGAAGGACCGGCTTCTTCGCGGTGGGTCTGGCTTTTCCCGCTTTCCTGGCGGGTTTTGGCCTGAACCCGGGTCTCGCGCCTTTCTCGATTATTTCGACGACGGGCCTGACCTTCGCGCCTTTTTTGGCCTTCTTTACAACCACGGGTTTCTCTATCTTCCCGGTCTTTCTGATGACCGATATGGGTTTCGCGCCTCTTTTCACTCCTGTAGCGGCCGGCTTGACGATTTCGGGCGCTTTCGCGGAGACGGCCTTTGCTTCTTTTGTTTTCGGCTTCTTCGCTTTTTCCTTTTCCTTGCCCTCTATCTTCTCCTCTGCCTTTGCCGCCTTTTTCCCGGCTTCGGCTTTCACTTTTTTTGCAGCCTTCCCGGTTTTTGGCTTGGAAAAGGCCGAAGTTTTGGCCTTTTTCTCCTCTTTGGGGGGCTTTTTAGCGGTACCCGAAACCACGAGCTTGATGCGAACCAGGCCCGATATCTTATCGTCTATCATGCTGTCCGGCCCCTCGGCTTCCACATAGAGCCTGCGAAGCTGATCCAAAACATCTTCGCTGGTGACTCCCAGTTCCTTAGCTAGCTCACAGACCTTTATCGACATAAAACAACACCTTCTCTATTCTTTTTTTTCTTCTTCGCTCTCTCCGGTTTCGGGCGTCTCCGTTTCCTCTTCCGCCTCTTCTTCCGCGGCCGACAGGGCCGCGACGCAAGCGGCGATTATCTTCTCAGCCGTCTTGCTGCCTATACCTTCCAGCGCCGACAAATCTTCGATGCTGGCTTTGCGCGCCTTCTCCGCGGTATCGTATCCCGCTTCTTCCAGCGTTGCCCGGGTCTTCTCGCCGATCCCGGGGACCTCCGAAAGAGATATCTTCTTTTCGGCTTCTTCCGACTCGGCGATCAACTCCCAGCCCAGAAGCTTGGAGGCCAGCCTGATATTGCGCCCCTTTTTACCGATCAACAGAGACAGCTGATCCCGGGGAACCGTCAGCGTTATGGTGTTATTTTCCCTGTCGATGACCATCCTTGACACTTCGGCCGGGCTTACGGCGGCCAGGAGGTAGTCGCGTATATCGTCGTCCCACCGCACTATGTCTATTCGTTCCCCGTGCAATTCTTTCACTATATCCCTTACCCGGGATCCGCG